>NZ_JAAHHX010000780.1:0-1345 GCF_010672065.1 Moorena sp. SIO4A1
AAAATGCGATCGCAATGCCAATGATGATATTTGGCCAACTCAGATTGGCAGTCAGCAAAAACCAGATAACCAGTCGTAAAATTAGATTTAGATGCCCAATCATGGAAACACCATCCAGAACAATAACACTAACATCAAACTCATCACCCCAATTAGATGATCAAATTCCTCAAGCACACGGGGCAGCTTGAGTACAGATCGTTTGAAAATCAACAAATATGCCAACCATCCCAGGCCAATGGTTGCCAGGGGTTTGATAATATTGGCAAAATTATATGCCTGGTAGTACACACCATTGACGGCAATCAGCCCACCGAGCAACAGTATCATCGCTAACCAAAAATTGGCCTTTACCTGCCCTTGGCTGCCATCCCCATGGGGCAGAAAGATGAATTTACCAAAGCATGTTGCCGTTCCTAGGGCAGCAACATTCATACCGATAACTTGCCAGGGCACTATATTCTTCAGAGTCAATACTTTCGCCCCAAAGCCAGACAATAATGGAAAGCCGGAAATAGAGAAGCTAGCTATAGCCAGGGCAATCCAAATTGGGGTATTAATCCGCTGATGTTGCAGTTCATTGAGGTTACGGCTGGGCAAAACACCCGCGATCAAAAAGAGCGCTGATTTGACCAAACCATGGGTCAGGGCATAAAAGCCTCCCACTTCTGGTGAGGCGAGGATAAAGCCTAACTGGGAAATCGTGCTAAAG
Source organism: Moorena sp. SIO4A1 (assembly GCF_010672065.1). Taxonomy (NCBI): domain Bacteria; kingdom Bacillati; phylum Cyanobacteriota; class Cyanophyceae; order Coleofasciculales; family Coleofasciculaceae; genus Moorena; species Moorena sp. SIO4A1. Next base: position 713 of record NZ_JAAHHX010000780.1, read on the forward strand.
GCGAGAATACGCTTGGTATCCTTTTCAAATAAGGCATAGGTTATGCCCAGAAGCGCTGTCCCCACTCCAAATATCCTGACGATGGGATCAAGTTCCTCCACAATCAGAGCAAAACGCAACAGTGGAAAGACTCCCGTTTTGATCACAACTCCCGATAGCAACGCCGACACTGGGCTCTGAGATTCGGAGTGGGTTAAGGGTAACCACAATCCTGATACAAATATTCCCCCCTTGACTAATAGTCCCACAAAGATCAGGGCAAGGGCTTCTGGAGGTGCTCCCCGCAACCCTTCAAAGGCAAAGGAATTATTGGCCTTATAGACTAAAATTGCGCCGACCAGATAAAACAGCATGGCTGTATTGCTGACAAAAAGATAGCGCAAGGCTACCCAAATTGAGCGGTCGGTTCGGGGATAGGCAATCAACAGAAACGCAGCAATACTGATTACTTCTAATGCTACGTATAAACTGATGAAATCTGCACAGATAAATACGGCATTGACACTGCCATGTAAGATAATGGTCTGGGTATAAAAAAAAGCTGTTTTACCACTTTGCCAACAGTAGAGGATGACTGCTGCCGTTACCAGCCCATTGGTTAATATAAAAAAGGCGCTTAATTGATCTACTAGT
>NZ_JAAHHX010000781.1:0-1342 GCF_010672065.1 Moorena sp. SIO4A1
GATGTGTGCTCCTTCCGATCTAGCACTTGTTTTTTTCGGCCATTAATTGTATTATATACTCGTTTATTTTGAGCAATGCAAATAGATGGTGCATTACATTTTATGCTATAGATGGTGGGTTATATTTCATGCTATAGATGGTGCATTACATTTTATGCTATAGATGGTGCATTACATTTCATTAACGCACCCTACAAGAGATGCGTTCGCTTTTTCTTATGTAGGGTGTGTTAGCGGTAGCGTAACGCACCGAAAATTAGCCTATAGTGTTAGCAAGAGCGTAACCCACCGAAAATTAAATGTGGCGGTGCGTTACATTTCATTAACGCACCCTACAAGAGATGCGATCACACTGAACTTATCAACATCTAAACTATGCTTTCACAAAACCTGAAAATTGTTACTCTGCTCCCCAGTGCCACGGAAATTGTGGCAGCTTTAGGATTAGCTGATGCCATTGTGGGGCGATCCCACGAATGCGACTATCCCGCAACCATCAAAAATCGACTTGTCTGCACCGAGGCTCAAATCAATAGCGACAAACCTAGTGCCCAGATTGATGATGATATAAACAATTTGGTAAAACGTGCCTTGAGTATTTACCAAGTAAAAACTGATGTTTTAGAACAACTGCAACCAACCCACATTGTTACTCAAGATCAATGTGATGTCTGTGCTGTCAACTTCGATGTGGTCGAGAAAGCAGTTGCCAACCTTACAAATAGCCAGCCTCAGATAATTTCCTTGCAGCCAAACTTGCTAACAGAAGTTTGGGCAGATATTGAACGAGTTGCTGTCATCCTGGGAGTAGAGTCACAATCTGTACTGAAGCAATTACAGTCTCGTGTCGAAACCTGTAAGCAAAAGACACAGGAAATGTCAGAAAATGACCGCCCTACTGTTGCTTGCATCGAGTGGACTGATCCTCTGATGGCTGCTGGTAACTGGATTCCTGAATTAGTCACCATTGCAGGTGGTAATCCTCTGTTTGGGGCTTTAGGTAAACATTCCCCTTATCTGGAATGGGATGCTTTAGTCAAAGCTGATCCAGATGTAATTATTTTAATGCCTTGCGGCTTTGATTTGGAACGCACAAAACAAGAAACCCAACAGATGGCTCACCATTCGCAGTGGTCAAGTTTGCAAGCCGTACGCCAGGGTAAGGTTTTTGTTACTGATGGTAATGCGTATTTCAATCGTCCAGGACCAAGACTAGTCGATTCAGTAGAAATGATAGCTGAAATTTGCATCCAGACCTGTTCACCTTTGGTTATCAAGGCACTGGCTGGGAACGGTTTGAGGTAGGAAATGCTTAAGAAACTTATCCTGGAAAATTGGAAAA
>NZ_JAAHHX010000782.1:0-1341 GCF_010672065.1 Moorena sp. SIO4A1
GAAAATCACTTCCTCAATCCCATCCAACCCCTCAGTGGTCAAGTCTACCATAGATAGGGGTAACCGAATCTGGGATGAAATCCTTTGGTTTGGTATGCCGATACTTTTTAGCTACCAAAATCTACCAAGGCAGACTTTAGCCCACTAATGCAAGCTGCTCTCGCAGCCAGGGGGTATCTCCCAAGGCTCTGAGGAATATCCCCCGAGCGCCGTTGATATCTCTGTCCATGACGAGTCCATCAACTTTTGATTTAATAGTTTGGCTTCCGCCTATATTTATCAGCTCGCCTGTCCAGCTAACAGTTTTGCTGGTGTAAGCTTCGCAAACATCTAGCACTACTTTCCCCGTCTCTTGAGCTTTGTGCTTTAGAAATTCTTTGAAACGATAATGAGCGAAGGTAAGCATATTACGAACGGTTTTAGATCTAATCTTTCTGTTCCTTTTTTTTGACATTTGAGACGTCTCAAATGTAGGAAGAAGAATTACATCGAAGTTGTCAACTAAGAATCTAGCTGTCTTGTGGTGAAGCTCATTGATTAAGTTTTGAACTTTTATAACCATTCGTCTGGCGGCTTTCTTCATCCGGCGCTTTTGCCCACCATTGGCTTTACTGATCTTAGACAGTAAATTATCCAGGTGTTGGCAGAGTCGCTGGATCCTTGAAAAGTCTCCATGCCCAATCTTCCCTACAGATGTTTCGCTGAAGAAAGTGATGAAAGTTCTGACCCCAGGGTCTAAAGCAACTACTCTACCTTGGTTTTCGGTATGTGATACAGCTACTTTGTGGGGAACTACTAAATAATGATTCCCGTTATTACTGGTTAGTCTACAATCGCACACTTCTGAAGGCAAAATCTCGGAGTATGTTATTTTCCCTAGTTTGGTATGATATACCCCTACTGCTGAAACTGCTGATTTTGGGATATAGCAAGACTGAATAGGGTTCTTTCGAGACCTAAACCTTACTCGGTTAATTTCTGCCGTTTTCTTGTACTTTTTCTTTGCCTCCCTGACAGCGGTGCAAGCGTCCTTTATCGCTATCGATTTAATTTGATAAGGAACTTCCTTGCACCACTCGGGTAGGTCGTTTAATATGCCAGTCTTGATAGCCTTCCAGTTGGCTTTAACCTCGCCATCCTGAAGTATTTTGACTGTTTTATTGAAAACGTAACGGGACACTCCGAACCACTTACGGATTAGCGTACGCTGCTCAGGGTTTAGGAACAGACGAATCTTCTTTGATTTTTTGACCGTATTTCCTAAGTCCGTGGACTCGGCAAGAGAAGACGTGAATGATGGAGAGAAGATCTGCGGTGAGCTCGGATTCGGGACAGCTTTTA
>NZ_JAAHHX010000783.1:0-1340 GCF_010672065.1 Moorena sp. SIO4A1
TTCATCCTCAAAAGCTGGTTCGTTTCTAAAGCCAACAGTGACTTTATATGCTCCCACCACTCTTGTTTCATGAGCGCGGGCTGGGATTGTAGATAGCGCCATCATGCCAATCAGTGCCGCCGTTTTACAGGCAGATCCAATTTGACGAATTGTCAAAGAAAGTGTCATCGAATATATTTGAATAGTATCAACATACTGTGCCTTTACTATTGAAATCTATTTTCATCAATTATTTTATTAAATTTTGATGAAGATCATCTTTTAACCGACATTTCGTAATTCAGCATATTGAAATCTATTTTTGTCAATTATTTTATTAAATTTTGATAAAAATTATCTTTTAACCGACATTTCGTAATTCAATATGTAGTATTCATAGAACACGGAAGCGGCAATGAAACAGCCCTGCCACAATACTGGGAATTAGCGGATGCAACGCTTTTTTGTAAGCATTCAGCCGTCAGCCGTCAGCCGTCAGCCATTCCCGTAGCGTGGCCATAGGCCAAGGCTCACGCTATGGGGATAAACTGTTACCTTAGCGTGTCCACAAGCCTTTAGCTGATAGCATCTCAAGTAGCACCTCAAGTAGCCCATTAGCTGAATGCTGATAGCTGAATGCTGATAGCTGAATGCTTACGCTTTTTTTTTACAGTATTGGACCAACGGAGGGATACTCTTAAACCGGTATAAATTAGGACAAACCCGCATTAAACGGTCAAGGTGCAATTTATTGTTGCCTGAGTGAGGAGTGGTCATGCAGTAATTGGAGTCGAACCTGCCGGAGACGAAACCTTAGAATAAGGCAGCCTTAATCATAAAGTTTTAACCCTTTTACCCATAGCCGACAAACCATAAAGGCTGCCTTATTCTTACGGTAACTTCTAACCACCCATCTGTCTGGACGTTCCTGGCATCTCGACCAGGAGTTGCTTGAAAGCCTGAGTTTTGCTATGTTTACAATCAATCCAACCAAGCTCAACTGCATCAAGCAGACTCAGTCCCATCCCTTTCAAGAAACGCGCGGTACGACGCAACAATACTGCCATTACCTCGGTCTTATTCATGTACCTAGTTAGTTCCTTGTCCGTACCCCGAGCAAGGATGTTTTTGGCAGCATTGTGGTCAGCCTGTGTTAGAGTCGATGTCCTCTATTATGGGGAGCACCTCTCCTTTCGGCTAAGGCCGACGCTGCGCGAACAGAACCGAGCGTGAAGGTTTCCCCTCACTCGGCTCCTAGATATCCTTAGCTTTCGCTTTGCTTCAGTGTATCTGTTGGTGGCAGCTTTGATGTACTGCTAGTAAGTTCTTAGATTTCCAATTGTCGTGGTTTCCATCGACGT
>NZ_JAAHHX010000784.1:0-1338 GCF_010672065.1 Moorena sp. SIO4A1
CTTTGGCGCGGCAGAGCCGATCGCGTCTTGGAATGCGGCTTGGAATTTGGGCAGGGCACGGGAAATCATTCATATTGCCAAGGGGAGCGCACCAATAGGAAGAATGTTGCATCAGGGGTAAGGTGTTGGTATCCACAGGAACACCCACCGGCACTGCACCAGATCGAGGCGCGCACCTCTATATGCCTAGTGCTATAACAATAGCTCGGATGCGTTCGCGAAGCGTCGGCTTTGCCGAATCGCTTAATCCTTTACCACTTTAATCCCTTAACCTTAACAATTATTTGTCTTTTCTTAACAACCTAACCAATTTAGGCATTATTTCCATAATTAACCTTAACTTATCAGTATAATCTCGGACAACTAATGGGTTATCATGAAAGTGGGATAAAGCAATACATACTGATGATTTTACTTCTAGGGAGGCCAAAAATGAAATTCAATATTTTGGCAACGCTAACCTTAGTCGCTTCCCTTTTCTTCACCGGTTCAGCAGTAGCTGAGAACCCAGACCAGGTGCAACAGTTGCTATCAACTGGTGAATGTAAAGGGTGTGATTTAAAAGGAGCGGATCTATCGGGTGCACATCTACTTGGGGCTGATTTGAGGAATGCTAACCTGCAAGGAGCAAACTTAATTGAAGCCAACCTAGAAGGTGCTGACCTGACTGGTGCCAACTTAAACGGGGCTAACTTAACCCAAGCCTTTGTTACCAATGCCAGTTTAAACTGTGCTAATCTCAACCAAGTGAATTTGACAGCGGCCAAGCTTTACGACACCGATGTGTCTGGAGCTGTGATGAACAACCTTACCTTAACTAATGCCGAGATATTTGAAACTGGCATTGGCATTGGTGGTAGTGCCGAGGAATTCAATTTCAATATCGAGTGTCGAGTAGATTCTTGACACGTAAGCGAACAGCGATTAGCGCTACGCGCACGCTACTTGAGGTGCTATCAGCTATCAGCTTATGGATCACAGTGTCGTTCGCACAGCGTGGCCAAAGGCCAAAGCCTGTGCCACGCTACTGATTGGTGCTTTTGAATAAGTGATGGAGCGCGGTCTTAGGAGTTTCCCCTAAGACCGCGCTCCATCTATAAAACAGCATTCGTTGAATCTGAGTAAAGCTGACCGCTGACCGCTGAATGCTGTTAGCGTAGCGTGCGCGTAGCGCATATGCTTAACAAGATGCAGCTATTGGTATCTGTGCAGCTTGTAGGGTGGGCAAAAAGCGATGCAGCGCGGTCTTGGGGAGAAGTAATACTTATAAATCAGAAGCTAAAACGATTAAACTAATCAAAAACTAAGAACATAATCAAAAACTCATCAAGTTTAACA
>NZ_JAAHHX010000785.1:0-1337 GCF_010672065.1 Moorena sp. SIO4A1
GTTGATTTCACTGAAAGTGGTTCTCAGGGTTTCATGGCGAGCGATGATTTGGTTGAGACTTTTTTGTAGGGCTACATAGTCGAGTTTTCCTACTAGATTTAGGGTTAATGGCATATTGTAGGCGTTGCTACTCAAGGCCATTTTTTCTATAAACCATAGCCTTTGTTGTGCAAAGGATAACGGTATCGTTTGTTCCCTAGAAATCGGTTGAATCGAACTACCTGCATCAGATTGCGTATTTTTATGAGCTTTCCTCAGCAACTTGAGGATATCTGCTTTGCGCTCAACTAGACTCTGTTTCAGCTCTGGTGTTATTACTTTCTTCGGAGAACGATAACGGAGTTGCTCTCCATCTATCCAAAGTTTTACACCTAAATTTTGCAGGTAAGAGACAAACTCAACTGTTTTCATAATGCTTCCTCCTCATAGTCTTCATCTGTTTCATAAATAAATGTGTTTTCCTTTTGAGCTAGCTGACGCAGCACTTCAATATTTTTGGTGATACCAGCAACAGTGGGATACTCAAATAAATCTTGTAAAGTAAGTTCCTTCCCAAAAGCCTGACGCAAGCGAGAAATCACCTGAGTAGCCAAAAGTGAATTCCCCCCCAACTCAAAGAAATTATCATAGATACCCACCTGGGATACCTCTAACAAATCCTGCCAGATTTGAGCAATTTGCTGCTCCGTCTCATTCCTAGGTTTCACCCTTTCTTGAGTTGAACGACCCAAATTACTCTCTCGAAGTAAACCTATGTCAATTTCCCCAGTCTCAGTCAAAGGCATTTCAGCCAACTCCACCACAGCACAACTACTAGGTTTACCTACCGCATCCTGTAGCTGACTCTCCAGAACACTCACATTGGGTTTACCTTTACCATTAGTAGTAAAGTAAGCTGTTAATTGTTGCAGATTATCCGAAGTAGAAGTCAACCTTCTGATATTAAGATTACTACCATCCAAACCCACCATTAAGTAGGGTTGGTCATGGCATAAACCAGCTAACAGTGAAGACATACCTTGAGATAATCCCACTGCTAGATAACCCTTAGCTTGAGTTAACTGCTTCATCTGATAACCCCGACTCATCCCCATTTCATCCCACATACTCCAAGCTAAACAATAGCTCTGTAACTGACTGTGATCGCGTTGTGACTAGATTACCCGGTCGAGCCGGGTAATGACGGATACTTCTGTTTCGCTCGATCCACCAGGGCCTGTTGACGTTCACCAGACCGCACCGGCGCGAGACGGATTTTGCAGATGAATAGGAGTAACGAACGTGGCGAATTGGCCAATCGGAAGTGAGTTGGGACGCATTCAGGTGCAAAATCCGCC
>NZ_JAAHHX010000786.1:0-1335 GCF_010672065.1 Moorena sp. SIO4A1
AGAGAAGTTATGGGTATGCCAAAGGGAAAAGGGAACAGGGAATAGGGAATAGGGAACAGGCAAGAGGCAATAGGCAATAGGTTCGTTCACAACTGATCAATGTCATCCACACTCAACCCAGTATATTGAGCAATATCCTTCAGGGGTAACCCTGCTGCCTTCATCTGTTTAGCAATCTTTTGTATACCTGCTTGTTCACCTTCTTGTCTACCTTGTTCGAGACCTTCTTGTCTACCTTGTTCGAGACCTTCTTGTCTACCTTGTTCAAGACCTTCCTGAATCAAGGTTTGATTAACACTGTACATATCCCGGTAGACCTTCAGACTATCCTGGTACAGGGCTTGCTCCTCAGAGGAGAAATTGGCAATCTCGGCCACCTCAAATAGCTGGGCAAACACATTCCCTTGCAATGGTTCAGGGGGAGCATTACAGCTGGCGAGATGCCTCAATAAAAATAACCACTTATCAAAATGGGTTTCTAGTTGATCAACAGATTTAGTAAATTTTGGTAGTTCCACATAAATGAATTTCAACTTATCGTAGAACACTTCACACCGCTGATTTTTTAGCTCTACCACATGCAACAGTTCTGAATCATGCTTATGGTCATCAAAACAAAAATCCAGAATACCGACAGTGTAGACTGCCGTTAGCTTATAATTCCAATTTCCCTGTTGCGCCTGTTCTTGGATCGGGAAAGTGGCATAGTAAACACTGCGGTCTTTGAAAAACGTTTGTTTTGCCTTTTGCATTTCCACAATGAAGCGTTCACCGCTTGTGCTCTGGCAATAAATATCAAAAATTGCTCTTCTGTCTACTAAGGTGTTACCCAGGAACTCTGGATTCTTAATGGTGACATCCTGAATCTGATGGTGGGGAGGCAACAGCGTATTCAAGAAATCAATCAACAGTGCCTTATTTGGCTCAGTACCAAAGACGCGCTTAAAACCGAAATCCGTGAGCAGATCAATATATTTATCTGGCAAGGGGAAAACCATATCAAACGTTCATATCAATAAGAAGGTATTTTTATTAGCTTTTATTTCGTCTATCTCCCTATTTCCGGATTGGGTGCATCTCTTTGATTTTACTAAAAAACTATGCAGCTGTTGCCCCTATTGCCTATTGGGGTGCATCTCACCTTTGCTGTTTGAACCGTTGGGTGGAACGGGCATCAGTCGTGGAACAGGCTTCCAGCCTGTGGCAATTTTCGGAAGGGCGTTCCAACACTTTGTGGAACAGGCTTCCAGCCTGTGGCAATTTTCGGAAGGGCTATCCCAACACTACGAGGCAGAAAATCAGTGCGAGCCCGTCCCAACACACCCTACGGCTGTC
>NZ_JAAHHX010000787.1:0-1332 GCF_010672065.1 Moorena sp. SIO4A1
ACAGGAAAAGAGTTCGAAGGCAGGCTGCGATGATTTTATTCCCAAACCAGTGGACGTAGCCGAATTACTAGAAAAATTAAAACAGCATTTGCAACTGGAATGGGTGTATGAAGACTTCATACCAAAACCAGAAACTATAACAGATGCTGGAGCTGAAGAAATCCAGCTAGATGCCATTGTGCCTCCCCCATCTGATCTCCTAATCCTACTTTATGACTTTGCTAAGAGAGGTAGTGTGTTTGACATCAGACAAGAAGCCGAAAAGCTAGAACAATTAGATGCTAAATTTGTTCCATTTGCTAAGATTATTTATAAATTGGCTAAGGAGTTTAAGGTTAAGGAAATTAGGAGGTTTATCGAAGAGTATGTCGATAAAGTATAATTATAATTTGTTAACTTTGTAATAAAAAAAATGGAATATGAAACAGGGATAAGACTGTGTGTATGTGGGGTAGTGTGGCAGGGTAAATGCATCTAAATTAAATTTAAAAATCGCGATATCTGTGCATCAATACAAAAAGGTAGTCAACTTATTATAGTTCACTTAATTTAGTAAAAATTATTATATTTTTAATCTCTGAGACTGTTTCATTTGCTCTAGTTTAAAATCACGGTATTAACTCTCTTTTGCCCTCAAGCCTGGAAGCCAACTCTAACTAAGATTAGTTAATTGCCTGAATTTGCTCAAGGGGTAACAAGAGAGCTGTAAACTAGAGAGAATAATGGTTTAAGCTAACCTTTTGCAAAAAAAAATGGGAGGTCTCTGTAGCCTCCCCAAAGCAAATATGTTTCCTGGCCTTTTGGCCTTTAGGCCACGCTACGCGAACGGTCACGCTACGCGAAAAATTCTACCAGACTGTGTTGGAGACTAATCAAGACAAGGAAGATATTCATAATTGCTTTACTCACTGCTGTTACTGTACCTCATTACTATGATAATTGCTATATAGTGCCCTTGCTTATGTCCTGATCTATTTTACCTTGATGCCTTCAAGATTAACGATCGCCACTATACATATCTTATTCTGGATTCATCCATTGTATTAGTGGAATAAATTCCATAAAGGTATCTAATTATTTCAGATTTTTATCCACTAACTCCTCTATTATTTTTTCACATTTCATTCTTGATTGCTATAACTTAGTTTCTACAATTAGATAAGTATTACGAAAGTAGGGGAATTGGCCAAGGATTTTAAAAAGTAGTTGCCATTGCCAAGGCCAACGTTCTTGATGTATTTGATATAGAGGCCAACTATTGACTACTTGCAATCCCATGGCAGTTAAATCTTCTTCATTCTTCACAAACCACTTTAGGGAAGCTCCAATTTG
>NZ_JAAHHX010000788.1:0-1332 GCF_010672065.1 Moorena sp. SIO4A1
AAAATCTGCGGCAAAATTTAGGCAAATCTTGCAAATATTATCAAATGTCAACAGAACCTAGTGCTTCGTTAAACAGGTTATTGTTCTTTTAGAATTGGATACAACCGCTTGAGCTTTATCCGAGCGTCATTGGTCGTGAACTGCCAATCAATTGTTACTTTAGCCAAGTTTCGTCGTTGAACCCAAGCTGCAGTTTCTCTAGCTAGCGTCTCAATATCTGGAATCCGACGTCTTAGGCATTGCTTGGTGAAAGCCGCTAATTCACACTCAGCAACATTTAACCAACTGCCATGTTCTGGCGTAAAGTGCCACTCGAACTTTTGAGCAATACGATGAGCTTCGGCTGGCGGAAATCGCTCGTACAAAGCGGCCATGTGATGGGTATTTAAATTGTCAACAATCAAAATGATTTTCTCAGCATTTGGATAATCTTCATCTGCAATCGCTTTAAGGACTTCGGCAAAATCTATAGCTGTTCTTTGAGGCCGAACCCTAACTTGTCGTTGACCGCTCAGTGGCTCGACCGACAGAAAGAGTGCAGCACTGCCATGGCGATGATATTCATAATCTTCTCGATACCCTTGACCGGCTTTGAGTGGCAAGACGCCTCGGGGGGATGATCGAAAGGCTTTGCTTGTCTCATCAAGACAAACAACAGGTCTCTTTGAGTCATATGGTCGATGATAAACACTCAACACATCTTCCATTTTTGCCGCATAGTGGGCTGATGGTTTCGCGATGCACCAGCTTCTTACTCGCCAAGGTTGCAGTTCGTTTTTTTCAGCAATGATCCAACTGTGACATGACTAATCGTTTCAACGACATCAAGCTCAATCAGGCGATCAGCTAGGAGTCTTAAACTCCAACGAGCGTGACCAGTGGGTGGATCGCTGCAAGCGAGCATCACCAATTGTGCTTCAATATCACCTGTAAATGTTGGTTCAGCACCCGGGCGCGGTTTCTCATACAAAGCCGCTTCCAGCCCACCACTCAGGTAGTTTCGCTTGATGTTGCGCACAGTGGTCATACTGCAAATCACGCCATCTCCGATTTGTGTCAAAGTTCGTTTTTGACCTTGGCTACGGTCGCTTAACAACAAAACTCTGGCTCGTGTTTGTACACGTGCTGAAGTCTCATTAGCTCGGATCAACTCGGTTAATAAGATCCGTTCTTCTTCATCTAAAAATATATATTGATGCTTGCCCATATTGCTATAGATTAGCCACCACAAACAATATGTCAAAAATCACTTTAACGAAGCACTAGGATCTCACGGTTTTTCAGTAAAACGAAATTTTGATGCCGAGCCTTGAGTTTGGCTTTTTTGAAAAA
>NZ_JAAHHX010000789.1:0-1331 GCF_010672065.1 Moorena sp. SIO4A1
AGGGTCTTGAATAGTCTCACGAGCCGTAGCAGAAAGTCGCGGATCGTCAGCAGCCCACCACAAAAAGGCATTTGTATCAAGTAGAGCTTGCATTTTATCCCTTATCCTTGACCGTAAAAAGATTCTAAAATCTCTTCAGGGAGAGGATCGTCAAAATCATCTGGAACAACTAAACGCCCTTTGTCGATACCTGGCACTCTTGGTTTTGGTGGTTTTATTGACGGAATAATCCTTGCCATTTCTTGGCCCTGTGCTGAAATGATAATTTCTTCTCCTTTGAGTACCTGACTGAATAATTCAGAGAATCGTTGTTCAGCTTCTTGTTGGTTTACATGAATCGTCATATCTTCATATTATTTAGTTAATATAGTATATCAACCATAAGTACAACTATGATAACCTTAGCTAAATGGTCAATTGAAGACTATCATCACATGATTGCAGCAGGTATCCTAAGTGAGCGTCGTGTCGAATTACTAGAAGGGCAAATTATTGAGATGTCACCAGAGGGACCTTTACATCGAAAAATAAACGATTCTATCGCGGAATATTTGCGGGAACAGCTCCGAGGTAGCGCCAAGATTTACGAATCACATCCTATTTCCCTTCCTGATTCAGAACCAGAACCAGATATTGCCGTTGTCAAATTGCCCGTTTCCTTGTACGACTCTCGTCACCCTTCTGCCGAAGAAATTTACCTATTAATAGAAATCTCTGATAGTACCTTAGAAAAAGACTTGGAACAGAAGCGAATTACTTATGCTAATGCTGGCATCTTAGAATATTGGGTTGTAGATTTGAAAGCTCAACAACTGATCGTGTTTCAGCAACCATCGGGCAATAGTTATCAAAATCAACAAACCTACAGCCAAGGAAATCTATCCCTTGTGGCTTTTGAGCATATTAAACTATCAGTAGAAAAGCTAGTATCGTTAACCTAAAATAGGGAATAAGCAAGCTAGCAATAGGCAATCACAAAAATTAACATAAAGCGTTCGCTTTTAGCGGAAGCAGCGCAAACTAATGGGCTTAATTAAATCAGAAATTTAAGTTACTTATTAAGTATTAGCAACGCCCCATATATAGCCTTTGTATTTGAGACGTAAACCTAGGAAGTCTATTTTTACTGTCCAATATAGCGCTACGCGCCAGGCAATAGGCATGCTAGCAATAGGCAATAGTGAAGAAAAAAGCTTACTAATCAAGGGATTGAGCGATTTTAATTTTTATTCACTTGTCAAACACCATAGTGCGTAGTGCTATAACACTCCGGCTCTATTTTCCCTATTGCTAGCATGCCTCTTGCTAGCATGCCTCTTGCTAGCATGCCT
>NZ_JAAHHX010000079.1:0-25517 GCF_010672065.1 Moorena sp. SIO4A1
GAATACTGGTTCATATGCCATTTTTATTATGGCTTGACCTATTCGGTCTTTTATGGTTGGTATTCCTAAGGGTCTTTTCTTCCCATTTGATTTAGGTATATAGACTCTCTTGGTGGGGCTTACTTCACAGGGTAATCGCATTGAAAGAAAGTGATAAAATCACTGTAAATTGACCGAAAATTTGACAGTGAAAACTTGACAGTGTATCATAAGCCATGAAGAGCACTTAAGCCAAAGAAAATCTATCTAAGTACAACAGGGATATTGGATTTAAGCTATCAAAGAATATTCCTGACTTCTAAGGTATTCATAGAGAGAGTTTCCCTTAGAACCCCACCACTCTAGGACTCAGCTACACTCGCACTCAGAATTTTCATCAGAAAGCTATTGTCGATTCCGGCCCTGTAACGCTTCATTTTCAGACTCTGCTTCGAGGGTTCGCGCTTGAGCAAATTAACACTTAAACGGCGCAACAAACCTAGGTTTTCTGCTCCGTGACCCTGACGCACTCGACTGGCATCTTCCTTAAATGTGACATCGAGAACCCAATGTAAACTATTTTCAATACTCCAGTGGGAGCGAATCACCTGATTGTGCCACTGGGCATCCGCTTCCAAGCTACTGATGTAGAATCTAACCTCTGTGGTGGTTTTATTCCATAATTGCCTGTGAGTGCAAACCATCACCACCGTGGTTAAACCCAGCCACTGACTTTGGCGATGCAAAGATGGTAACTGATTTACTGGTACTGCCCAAACTTCGCGAGTTTCCAGGCGATGATGCCCACTTTCAGTAGTTCGATTATAGCTGTAGTCAATTCCCTGCCAATGTTGAGCTTGGGCTTGCTTGAACCAAGTTTTTACCTGCTGATTGAGCCTAGGGTGGTTACCTTTGAGAGCGAGGACATAATCCCCTTGTCCCTGTTTGATTTGCTGCGCAATTTCCCGTTGAGTGCCCATAGCATCCAAGGTTACTACAGCTCCCTTGAAATTGACCAACTTCAGGAGTAGTGGCACTGCTGTGATTTCATTGGACTTGCTCTGTACTTTTTGCTGTGCCAGCACTAACCCATGCTCACTACTCCAGGCACTTACACTATGTAGTGCTTTGAGCTTACTTTCTCTGTCGTAGGAGCCTTTTGCTGTCTTGCCATCTACATGAATCAGTTCCAGATTTAATTTCTCTGTAATGCTGCCGATCCAATCGAGGAAGCTGTGGTTTAGTTCCTCTGGCTCTAGCTGGGACAATACTCTTCCGAAGGTATCATGTGACGGAATACCATTGGGTATCTCGACAAATGTTTCTAGCCATTCTTGCTTTGCTTTTCCATAGGTTTCTATTCCTACAAATCCTTCTGCCCCTGAGAGTATGGCTAAGATGGCTATGGTGATAATTGCCACTAGACTATGAGCTTTCCTCGAACCCACTCTGGGGTCTTCGAGATCCTGAAAATGTTTGATTACGCTTTTTCTGAGGATTTCTACCTCTGGTTCTTCAAGGTCGGTCATAACGCCCTTGCCAAAGCCTTTTGCCATGATCAGTAAACGGGGAATGGGACTCTTAATTTCTCTGATGATAACTTGATAAGATCCTCCAAAACTGCTTCGATTGTTGCCAAGGCCGAGTTTGATTATCCTCTTTATTTCTTTTGTCAAGTACAATTTATACCAAATTCAATGCGATTACCCTGGCTTACTTCATTCCAGTTCCAGTTTTTCATTAGTCGGTTTTTCTCTTTGGTTTTGATGGCTACATAACCGTCTATTCCTGGAGTGTTCCTTCCTTTGTTTTTAACCGTAACTGTCTGTATTGCTAAGGCTAATGCTGACTTGCTATTTATAATTAGTTTCATCAGATTTTTCACCTTATCCCATCCGCTGCCTTTTAGTTGAGCTTCTTTGGTTGCCCTGAATATTCTTCTTTGAAGTTTGAGAACCTGTTTATTGATGACTTTCCAGTCTATCTCAGTCCAGTCCCAGACTCCAGTACCAGTATTGGTTCTACTTTTCATCGGGGTGAGTCTCTATTCCTCAATTCTTGGAACATTCTGATTAGACCAACCTGACGTCTGCTACCTCTCGGTATGATTCATAGGAATCTATATGTCCGGTTATGATTTCCCGTTGACTTTCGTCGTGACATCATTTGCTTTTTCAGGTCTCCTACTCCCTGTCAACCCTGGGCTTCTTTTGCAATCCGCTTTGCCATTTATTGGCGGTTGAAATTTCAGGGGTTACCGTGTTCATCAAGTGAAGTTTTCGATATCCCTTTAGGTTCATCCTTTGCTCCGGAGTTCTTCGTTGCATCAGATTGAGAAGGACACAATCCCCAATCACTTATTATCGAACTCGGTGCCCTTTTGGCTACAGTGTTTCAATCACGTTTCACTGTTCAAGCGTTACGAAGCTTTTATAGATGTTCACTTTCGTTAACCATTGGGTATCTTCCTGCTAGCACTTGCGGCGGTGTGATTCCGACCTTGGGTGCTACTTCCTGTATTTCTACAGGACTTTATCGAGAATCTGCACTCAGGTTCCGATTACTCTTCCCCCCTCATCTCGGCAGGCTGGAGGATGCACTCTCCAGAAAGCCATTTCAGGCTTTGGTTCAACTTGACGCTTTCACGTCGCGCACACCCACGCTTCCAAGCTACCCATTTGAGGAGATCTAAGAATTGACCAAAAGATGCATCAATGCAGTCTTTTCTTAGCATTCCTCGATTCAGTCCTATTGTGTTTAGATCTTCAGCAAAGATTGTCTCAGCCTGGTCACAGAGCAAATGTGCTGTTTTTAGATGGAAGTCTTTACGAGCGTTGGCAATCTTGTGATGCAATCTGGCCACCTTCAGTTGTGCTTTTTCCCAGTTGTTAGAACGCTTCTGTTTTTTAGCTGCTCTACGTTGTAGCAATTTCAGCTTACCTTGCAGTTGCTTGAAAAACTTAGGACGCTCAACTGTGAAACCATCTGAAGTTGTCAGAAACTTTTCTAACCCAAGGTCTATCCCTATTGCTCGGCCAACGGCAGGATGATCTGGGATATCAACTTCCATTGCAATTGATATCACAACATACCATTCTGTTTGTCTAGCCTTAGCCAGAACTCTAACCTGTTTGACTTGGAATCCAACAGGAATTTTTCGATGGAGTCGAATAGGAACTAGGCCAATTTTAGGAAGCTTGATATGTTCGTTTCCTACTGGATTTGACTTGAATTGCGGGAATAAAAACGACTTGTATTGACCCTTTTTCTTAAATCTTGGAAAACCAAATCCGCGCTTACGCATTGCTTCCCATGAATCATGCAACCTTCTAACGGTTGTCTGTAACACCTGGGAATGCACTTTAGCTAGAAATGGGTTGGTTTTCTTGGCTAATGGTAGATTATTTTGTTGACGGTGATAACTAGGAAACGGTGTATCGGCAGGAATAATGTACTCACTTTGCAAAGAACACCTATCCACAGGACATTTACGGCTTGCAATCCAGTCTTTTAACTCTCTTAGCGAATAGTTATAGACTCGTCTACAAGTCTCAAGCCATTCTTTCATGATCTGTTCTTGATTTTGACTTGGGTAAATCCTGTATGTGTAGTTAATTGTCAACATACTCTTATTATACCATAGAAAAAAACAATGGTAAATACAAATAAAGAGGGCATCGAAGAGACGAAACCTTAGAGAGTGGAGCCTTATTACAAAAGCCTTAACCCCTGGTTGACTGACAAATCTTGCTTTGTAGGTTGGGTTTCACTATGTTCAACCCAACCTACGTAAAATCAAGGGTTTGAGGAGTTTTGTCAGTCTAGGTCATCTGCTAAGCTGTTCAGCATTTAGATTGGGATACCCAAATTGGTCAAAGGGAACAGGGAACAGGGAAAAACTAATTTAAATGCACATCAGCTTAGTAGGTGTTGCCGGTTGCTGCTTAGAACCTTGGCCAAAAGGCCACGCTACGGGAACAACCCACCCTACACCGAACGCCACAAGCGAACAACCGGTTAACCTTGACCTTTCAGCCACGCTACGCGAACAACCCTATCTCCCCATCGCCTCCAGTTATCCGTACTTCAGGCAAAGCGTATCGATATATACCATATTTTGGTTATCAAAATATAAATAAATGTTGCAAGTATCCCCAAAATAGGTTAACTTATATTACAGAAGCTAACAAAACCCTAGGAGATCTATAACAATGACTCAAGAGCAAGAATCTAAGTTCGGTTTCACCAACTTTGCTGAAACCTGGAATGGCCGTTTGGCAATGCTTGGTTTCGCCATTGGCTTGGCTACCGAGTTGCTGACTGGTAACGGAATTCTGCAACAACTAGGTCTGATGTAATCGACCATAAGCAATAGGGCGCACACCGTGCGCCCCTAAAGTTGATTTGTGTTCTACTCGATATCTGAAGCGCTATGGTCAGTTAGCCTTGCAATTAAGTAGCCAAAAATCCTGCAGTTAAACCCTAAGGGCTGACCTACTAACCCCCTTTTATCTATTAGTAAATCTGATCGAAACTGCTTTCGATCAGATTTACTAATGACTAATGACTCATGTGAAAATAACTAAAACTCATAACTAATGTAAAAAGTGGCGCATACCGGTGATCACCATTACTAATCCCAGTTCATCTGCTGCCTGAATCGAGTCTTGATCTCGTAAACTACCACCCGGTTGCACAATTGCCTCAATCCCCGCTTTAGCAGCTGTCCGCACTGAGTCATCGAAGGGGAAGAATCCATCACTAGCAAGGATAGCGTTTTTGCTATTTTCCCCAGCCTGTTCTAAAGCTATATTGACTGCACCTACCCGATTCATTTGACCGGCACCCACACCTAAAGTTGTGCGATCGCGTGTCACGACAATGGCATTGGATTTAACATGCTTACACACCTTCCAAGCAAATAATAATTCTGCCATTTGGTCAGGAGTAGGTTGCTTTTGGCTTACCACTTGCCAATTCTCAGGATTATCCATGGCATCATCCGCAGCTTGTACCAGAAACCCCCCTGCAATAGCTTTCACAGTTTGCTTTGATCCCGTCTGTAAGTCTGGTAATAGCAACACCCTTAGCTTCGACTTAGCACTGAGAATTTCTTGAGCTTCTGGTTCACACCCTGGTGCGACTACACATTCTAAGAAAGTTTTCTTTAACGCCACAGCTGTAGCAGCATCAATGGGTTGATTTAATGCCACGATTCCACCGAAGGCAGAAATAGAGTCAGCATTGAATGCCTTCTGATAGGCTTGCGATAGGGTTTCTGCCAAGGCTACCCCACAAGGATTGGTGTGCTTGAGAATTGCTGCGGCTGGAGTGTCAGTAAATTCATTAATGATCCGCCGTGCAGCTTCTAAATCCACCAGGTTGTTGTAACTGAGTTCCTTACCCTGAAGTTTAGTGGCTGCAGCCCAACCTGTGGGAACTGTTCCGGTTTGATACCACGATGCCGGTTGATGGGGATTCTCGCCATAGCGTAGAGATTGGCGCTGTTGTCCAGATAAGGTAAATCGTTTTGGTAGGGACACTGGATCTTCGTACCCGATCAGGTAGGATGCGATCGCATGGTCATAGGCAGCGGTATGACCAAAAACCTCTATAGCGCAAGCCTGACGGAATTCGATTGATGGTTGATTTCCATTCTGGCGCAACTCCTCTAAGTAATCCTGATACTGACTGGGATTACACAGCACTGTCAAGTGAGCATAGTTTTTCGCAGCTGCCCTCAGCAGTGTTGGACCACCGATATCGATAGTTTCAATTGCTTCTGCTAAACTCACGTCCGGTTTAGCAACAGTCTGTTCAAATGGATAGAGATTCACCACCACCAAATCAATGGGACGAATCTGGTTTGTCTCCATTTCTGCCACATCTTCGGGCAAATCTCGCCTTCCCAAAATTCCACCATGAATTCGTGGATGTAGGGTTTTGACCCTGCCACCCAAAATTTCTGGAAAGCCAGTGTAATCAGACACTTTCGTTACCGGCAAACCTTCTGATTGCAAGGCTTTAGCCGTTCCGCCACTGCTGATTAAATCAAATTCCAATTCTTCTACTAGCTGACGGGCAAAGTCGATTAGTCCAGTTTTGTCAGATACACTCAGCAGTGCCAGATTTGCCATTTCAAACAATTTTACAAAAAGTCAACCGAATTCTGAATTATCAATTCAGAATGCAGAATTATTAGTTGCTAAATTCAGGATTCAGCAACTTAATAATTCAGAAATAGTTCAGAAATATTCCACCTTACTTCTGGATTATGGATTCTGCACTCTGAATTTTTTTTTTAAATTGTCAAGAGGTTTTTTAGGGTAAATTTCAATAATTCAGCGAACTAAGTAGGTACTTATATTTAATTAGCTTACCTACCAATACCGAATGAATTATTTCCATCTTTTACCCATTCTTCCTAATTACAACGGATGGAAAAGTAGATCAGGGAAAAAGCGGTTAAATTCAATCAAAATTCCAGCCGTAACGGTCATCCAAAGAGCCAATAACACTGGTGCTAGGGACAAATACTTAACTAAATCCTGCATGGAACATTCTCCTAAAATCGATAACTATTTCAAGACATCTTGGCACATCAAGATAATGCCCTGTCTATAAAGCGCGAAAATTTGATTAGCGAGAACGGCAGTAGTTTTTAGCTAACTTTTCAGTGCTAAAAGCGTTCCCGCGAGCGAGTCTAAGTATGATTGCTAGCGTGGTGAGACAGGAATCTCATCATCTTTAGCAAACATTTCACCAGTGGTGATTTCTTTGAATGCTAACAAAGGCCATGAGGCAGCCATTAGCATCTTACTAACTGCCAAGGGGACATCAATGATGACTTCTTTGTCTTCTGGGTTCTTACCCTTTTGAATCGCTTGTAGATAGCTGCGACCTGCCCAGCCAATCCAGCCAGTGATATAGAGGAAGAGTAAGCTAGGAATGAGGAAGTCACCCATATGGGAGAAACGACCATCCACAATCAAGTGAGGATATCCCTCATCACCACAAAGTGCTTGAGAATACCGCTCAAATCGGTTCGCCCCGGAATTGGGGTTAGCTGTAGTGTTTAGGAATTCAGCCTTCCGGGCTTGGAATGCAGCAGACTCACTACAAGGGGTGAGATGATCCAAAGAAGCAGAGGCTGGGCTGATGGCGCAAAACCACACAGAGACGGCAAAAATTAAAGCTAACAATCGTCGCATAGAAAGTGTCTCCTTTTGTTAAGAAACAAAAAGTTTTTTGTACAAACCAAAAGATCAAATTATTTGTACACTCAGGCAATCTTACTCTGAGCCGTGTATCTAGTAAAGTTTAATTAACTAAAAGTAGTGTTTCAATAAAGGTCATTGGTGAATGGCTTGTGTTTTAGCAATAGAAACCAGTTGTGATGAAACAGCTGTGGCGATTGTTAAAAATCGTAAATGTTGTAGCAATATCGTTACTTCCCAAATTCCTATGCATCGGCAGTATGGCGGTGTGGTGCCAGAGGTAGCATCCCGTAGCCATCTAGAAACCATCAATAATGCGATCGCGCAAGCCCTAGAAGCAGCTCAACTGGACTGGGGCGCAATTGACGGCATTGCTGCTACCTGCGCTCCCGGCTTAGTGGGCTCTCTACTAGTGGGGGTCACAGCTGCCAAAACTCTGGCCATTGTCCACCACAAGCCGTTTCTGGGTGTCCATCATCTAGAAGGTCATATTTACGCCACCTATCTCAGTGAGCCAGAACTAGAACCACCATTTTTGAGTCTGTTGGTGTCTGGTGGTCACACTAGCTTAATTTATGTCAAAACCTGTGGTAGCTATGAGATACTGGGCGCAACCCGTGATGATGCTGCCGGTGAAGCCTTTGATAAGGTAGCACGATTATTAAAGTTAGGCTATCCCGGAGGACCAGCTATAGATAAGTTAGCACGAGAGGGCAATCCCAAAGCCTTTCCCTTGCCAGAAGGTAAGATTTCCCTTGCTAGTGGTGGTTATCATCCCTATGACTCCAGTTTTAGCGGCTTGAAGACAGCGGTGCTAAGGTTGGTGCAAAAATTCGAGCAGGAACACTCAGAAATTCCAGTGACCGACATTGCTGCCAGCTTTCAGGAAACCGTAGTGCGATCGCTTACCAAGCGTACCATTGCTTGTGCTCTCGACTATGGTCTGGACACGATTGCGGTTGGGGGTGGGGTGGCTGCTAATAGTCGATTGAGACAACAGTTGCAAGCTGCAGCAACTGAGCATAATTTGCGAGTTATTTTCCCTCCCCTGAAGTTTTGTACCGATAATGGCGCAATGATTGGCTGTGCCGCAACTGACCATTTAAATCAAGGACATACTTCCCCTTTAACTTTGGGGGTGCGATCGCGAATGCCTATCACTAAGGTGATGGAACTTTATTCAGAGGTTTAAGAGGTTGAAGGTTTAAGAGGTTGAAGGTTTAAGAGGTTGAAGGTTTAAGAGGTTGAAGGTTTAAGAGGTTGAAGGTTGAACGCGATCGCGTGGCCTTTTGGCCAAGGTTGAAGAACCTGCTAACCTGTAACCTGCTAACCTCTAACCTGCTAACTTTTAAAGTTATTGCACAAGTACAATCGGGATGACAGGATTTGAACCTGCGACCCCTTCGTCCCGAACGAAGTGCGCTACCAAACTGCGCTACATCCCGATAAAGTCATAATTTAAGATTTCATCTATTTTATCATGCCTTAGGGGCAATCCGCCCCTAGCTTGTTAGGATCAAGATTAAAGTAACGTAACTTAAATTTATATATATATATAGTTGGAGTATAACCAAGAGTGGTAGTTAAACCAGAATGGTTGCGAGTCAAAGCGCCCCAATGGCAGCGTGTCGGCAATATTAAAGAAACCTTAAGAGATTTGGATCTCAATACTGTCTGTGAAGAAGCCTCTTGTCCCAATATCGGAGAGTGCTTCAATGCTGGTACTGCCACCTTTTTAATTATGGGACCAGCCTGTACCCGTGCTTGTCCCTACTGCGATATTGACTTTGAGAAAAAACCCAAAGCCCTTGACTCCACTGAACCCACACGGCTAGCAGAAGCCTTGCAGCGCATGGGTTTAAATCATGTAGTTATTACCTCTGTCAACCGGGATGATTTACCCGATGGTGGAGCTTCCCAGTTTGTACAGTGCATTGAAGCCATTCGCCTGGTCTCACCTCATACCACTATTGAGGTTTTAATCCCAGACTTGTGCGGGAACTGGGATGCCCTCGAAACAATTCTTCAAGCTAAACCGGAAGTCCTCAATCACAATACAGAAACAGTACCCCGACTCTATCGGAAAGTACGGCCTCAAGGGGATTATCAGCGTTCCCTTGAATTACTGATGCGGACGCGAAACTTGGCTCCATCGGTTTACAGCAAATCTGGTATAATGGTAGGTTTAGGAGAAACTGATGCGGAAGTCCGGCAAGTCATGGCGGATTTAAGGCAAGTAAACTGCGACATCTTAACTATTGGTCAGTATCTTCAACCCACTCAAAAACACCTAAAAATTTCTGAATTCATAACCCCTAAACAATTTGATACCTGGAAAGAGTATGGTGAATCCCTCGGTTTCCTGCAAGTTGTTTCCTCTCCCCTCACCCGCAGTTCCTATCATGCCGAGCAAGTTCGAGAATTAATGCAGCGGTATCCCCGATGAACGCTTTCATGGTTGCAAAACAATTGAAACTAACAACTAACCAAGAAAGCGTTTCTTATACTGATCAGGTAAATTCAATGTTCTTACCCCTACTCCCTACTCCCTACTCCCTACTCCCCAGGGCGAAAGCACCTCACCTAATTGAGAACTGCAATAACAAATAACAAATGACCAAAATAACTATAATCGGAGCTGGTGTTTGGGGTACAGCCCTCAATAGCCTAGCCTCTCAAAACGGTCATCAGGTTTGTTTGTGGTCCCGTCGGAGTCAGACAAAATTAGCAGATGCCATAGAATCTAGCAGTATTATCCTTTCTGCTGTTTCCATGTCGGGGGTAAATTCTGTAGCGCAACAGCTAAAGGGGTTATCAGTATCTCCTGAGGTGATATTGGTCACAGCGACTAAGGGGTTAGATTTGCAAACCACCCGTACTCCCTCCCAAATCTGGCAAGCTGAATTTCCCAACAATCCTGTAGTCGTGCTATCAGGTCCTAATCTCTCCAAAGAAATTAAACAAGGACTCCCAGCCGCTACAGTAGTAGCTAGCACAGATGTAAAAGCAACTCAGATACTACAACAGGCGTTTTCTTCGCCAAATTTCAGAGTTTACACCAATCGAGACCCCCTCGGTGTAGAACTAGGGGGTACCCTGAAAAATGTGATGGCGATCGCATCTGGAACCTGTGATGGTTTACAACTAGGAACAAATGCCAAAGCAGCTTTACTAACCCGTGGACTTACAGAAATGATCCGTATTGGTGAAGATTGGGGTGCTAAGGTAGAAACATTTTACGGTTTGTCGGGACTAGGAGATTTACTGGCAACCTGTAGTAGTAGCCTCAGTCGCAATTATCAAGTTGGTTATCAGCTCGCTCAGGGTCAGAAACTTGCAGATATTCTCGCCAACTTGGAGGGAACAGCAGAAGGGGTCAACACTACAAAGGTTGTGATGGAACGAGCTAAGCTCAAAAGAATTTCAGTACCCATTACTTATCAAGTCCATCGATTGCTCCAAGGGGAGATTACCCCCCAAGCTGCTGTTGAAGCTCTAATGCTACGAGATACTAAGCCAGAGTAAGGAACCTGACTGAGTTGTTATATCATGTCGGGATAATTACCCTTAATAAAAATATCCCCATCTCCCCATCTCCCCATCTCCCCATCTCCCCATCTCCCCACCCTCCCTCTAATTATGGGTATTCAACCTGACTTGATATTACCCTTGCTCCCTGACTGCGAAAGCTCTCCTGCTCCGGAAGCTCGCCTGCTTTAAAACTCAGACAGGAAAACTCAGACAAAAAACTGCGACATTTTGCTGTTGTCTATGACAAAAAACTGAGACAAAAATTGAGACATTTTGCTGTTGTCTATTAGGCATCCTGAAAATATAGAATCTTTAGAGACATGCCACTGCTTGAGCTGAAGCGACTGGATCAATAGATTGTAATCTTTTGTAAGGTTTTATAAAGTTTTGTAATATCATTACCAATCTGGCCACATAGCTGGGTGGCAATAATATTTCATAACTCTGGTAATTCGGCAATAATTTGGCAATTTTGAACTATGTGTATGCACTTATTCATAAGTTCGTTGTTTCTTCAAACCCATTCCAGCAGAGGATATCCGCAAGTAGCTTGCCTACTGCTTAGTCCCTGATACCCATAAATAAAATTTTTTCTTGAATTAGCGAGAATATTTCTGGAATCGCCATGATGCCCACTGTAGATTAATACAGCTTTTGACCAAGGTCTCTATTTACCTATAGAGTTACTTCTAAAATAGCTCAAATCAATAGCTTAAATCAGGAAATCCCGTTCCTTTTGCCATCTATAAACCTTCAGCCCTTACGGGCAAGGTTGGGTGGAGACATCGGGTGAACCGTTAGCTACGGATACTAATAAGGGCTACCAGGGATAACCGGTAAGTCTTGCCGGAAAAAATTTATTTTAGTAACTGTTTCTCCGGTCATCATGGGTGGGAATTCTAGTACTAAGTGTGACAAACACAATTCCGTGTTGTCACTGGTTGTAATCGAGAGATCATTATGCCAGCCACTCCTTTCTATGCCGACACAGAATTAGATCACGAGACTTCTGCCTATAGCTTTGAGCTTAATGGCCCAAGGGACGATGGGGAAGGATCAGTGGATGACTTAGTTGATGTGGAGATTGAGGGTGCAGACGCGGCTAGCTTAACTAAAAATAGCACCCGTCGCACCACCGACCTAGTTCGGTTATATCTCCAGGAAATTGGTCGGGTTCGTCTACTGAGGCGAGATGAGGAAGTCTCGGAAGCTCAAAAAGTTCAGCGCTACATGAAACTACTACGGCTGCGCAATAAGTCGGCTATATCCGAAGATAAAGTCATGGAGCGCTTTGTCCACCTGATTGAAACCCATGATCGTCTAGCGTCCCAGTTAGGTCACCGTCCTTCCTTGGAACGGTGGGCAACGGCTGCAGGAATTGACGTTTCTCAACTTAAGCCGAGTATGTCAGCTGGAAAACTGCGTTGGGCAGAGTTAGCCGAACTGACATTCAAAGAGCTAGAGCAGGTACAAGCTGAGGGGCTCCAAGCTAAGGAACACATGATCAAAGCTAACCTACGTCTGGTAGTGTCAGTAGCGAAAAAGTATCAAAACCGTGGCTTGGAACTTCTAGACTTAATTCAGGAAGGAACTCTGGGATTAGAGCGAGCGGTTGAGAAATTTGACCCGACCAAAGGCTACCGATTTAGCACCTATGCTTACTGGTGGATCCGTCAAGGAATCACCAGGGCGATCGCTACTCAAAGCCGTACTATTCGCCTGCCAGTTCACATTACTGAAAAGCTCAATAAAATCAAAAAAGCCCAACGGAAGATTTC
The DNA here is from genome assembly GCF_010672065.1 of Moorena sp. SIO4A1. Classification (NCBI taxonomy): domain Bacteria; kingdom Bacillati; phylum Cyanobacteriota; class Cyanophyceae; order Coleofasciculales; family Coleofasciculaceae; genus Moorena; species Moorena sp. SIO4A1. Next base: position 12,506 of record NZ_JAAHHX010000079.1, read on the forward strand.
CCAGGAACGTGGCCGCACAGCAACCATTGATGATATTGCTGTGGAATTAGAGATGACTCCGGCTCAGGTACGAGAAGTATTACTACGAGTACCTCGCTCTGTTTCTTTGGAAATTAAAGTTGGTAAGGAACGAGACACCGAACTGGGAGATTTACTCGAAACTGAGGAAACCTCTCCAGAAGAAGTGTTGATGCGAGAAGCCTTACAACGGGATTTACAGCAACTCCTAGCCGATCTAACCAACCGTGAACGGGATGTGATTCGGATGCGGTTTGGCTTGGGAGATAACCAGCCTTACTCTCTAGCTGAGATTGGTCGCGCTTTGGATTTATCTCGGGAGCGGGTACGCCAAATTGAAGCTAAGGCTTTACAAAAGTTGCGGCAACCCAAGCGCCGTAACCGAGTTCGGGATTATCTGGAAGCTTTGAGCTAATCCCTTGGTGACATATTCCCACACTTACCTATAACTTACCTATTAGGGAAGTGTGGGCTTCTTGCCAATCCTATCCTAGCTATCACCCTAGCTATCCCTTGTCCTAGAGTTCTAGTTATTGAAAATTTATTGTATTTATAAATACCTGAGGTTAAATACCTGAGGGAGCACCCCGATCTATTTCTTTGTTAGTGGACTTGAGCTGACTTAAAAATAGGCTACCCGGGCATCAAATCCTTGCGATCGCAATTCATAGGAAAGACTTTCGGCCTCACTACGGCTAGAAAAGGCTCCAGCATTAAAATAACGGCCTCGATTGTCCTCAGATATAATATCATCGTCTGATATAATTCCACTACTTAGCTTGATCTGATTTAGTACTTTATCATTATGAATCGGGATCACCACCACATAGCGATTCTTCTCAGTTTCAGGATTGATATCAATAAATCCCAATGCTTGCAGGGTTTGTAAATCAGCTATCCCGGTTGGAAGTAGATTATTATTACGTATCTGAAATTTAAACACTGCATCCTCAGTTTGTTCGCCATATCTCCCATCAACCGGACCGGGATTAAACCCCCGAGATCTCAACGCTTGCTGAAGCCGTTTTACCTCTGGACCACGATCGCCTGGTCGTAGTTCACTGCTACGGATAGGAGTACCAAATGCTATCGGTTCTTGACTGCTAAAGTCAGCAGGAGGAAGAGGCATCTCCCCAGGCAGGAATCGAAACGGTTGTGATTGAGTAACTAATGCATTAGATAGTTCTGCTCTAGTTTGTGATCCCACAATCCCATCCGCCCTGAGACCATAGTCTGTTTGGAATCGAATCACTGCTTGTTCTGTAACTGGACCAAAGTAACCGGTTGGGTCGGCATTGAAATACCTCAGTTCTCTTAACTGTCGCTGCACTTCCGTAACCGCTGATCCACGAGACCCTCGTCTGAGTCCAGATTGATTAAGATTCCTACGGGATGGTGCTACTCTGGTTTGCGATGGAAAGAGTGTTGCTCTGGTTCGTGGTCCGACTTCCCCATCAGCAGGAAGCCCCTTGTCTCGTTGGAACCGAATCACAGCATTTTTAGTAATTGAACCAAAATAGCCAGTTGGTTGCCGATTGAAATACCCAAGTTCTCGTAAACGACGCTGAACCTCTGTTACATCGGCTCCCCTACGACCTTCCCGCAGCACCCTTTGGGCTAGGGCTTCTTCTGCCATCCCCACAATGCTAAGTGTGGCAACTAGCAACAGTAAATAAATCCGATGGTGAGTAACTAGCTTATACTCCTTCAGCCACTGAAAAAATGTTTGATTCGACTCCGTCAAAACCGCAGGAGTATCTGCAAGTTCTTCTTCGCTTAAGGCAAGATGAAGATAGGCAAGGGTCTCCATGATTCTTCCAAGGAAACTGTTACCGTTAGTTTAACAAATCACAGTAGACCATTGGTAATGTTTCGGACAAGAGAATCTCAGAAATTTTACGTAATCCGATAGTAAAGCATGTAGTTATAGAGCAAGACTCTTACCAAAACAGAGCAATTCTCCTCTTTTACCATAACGCAATAGTTTTAACTCATGACCACTATTCGTCACTGGAGTACGTTTTTCCCCCTGCTAGCTTTAGTTTTGAGCAGTTTAGGGGGAGTAGACGCTAGGGCTACCGTAATTCCCAGCACCAATTCCGCCAACACCATACCATCGGCAACACCAACCCAAGCCCAGACTCAAGGGAAATTTCAACTGGCTCAGGAATTGATGGGTGAATGTCGCGCCGCTGCTGAGTCAATGTTTATCTACAAACAGCGATCAACCTCTAACCCAATTAGAACCTTAGACCTTAATGAACAAGTTATTCTGGCCGAAAACAAGGTTAGCAAAGATGGTTGGATCGCGATCAAATTCCCCATTAATGGATTTGTCCAAGCCCAAGATCTGAAGTTCTGTCCGGGGACAGGAGGAGTACGCCCTACTCAAACACAATCTCTCTGCCGCCAAGCTGCTAAGTCAATGTTTATCTACAAACAGCCATCAATCGAACCAATCAGAACCTTAGAGCCTGATGAAGAAGTTATTCTGGCCGAAAACAAGGTTAGGAAAAATGGTTGGATAGCGATCAACTCCCCCGTTCCTGGATTTGTCCGAGCTAAAGATCTCAAGTTCTGTCAGCAGACATTAAGAGTAAGCACTAATCAAAGACAATCTCTCTGTCGCGAAGTTATATATAAAGGTAATGATGGTATAGCTGTCCGTAGACAACCGGATATTAACTCTTCCCGACTGGGTCTTGTCTCCTATGGAGTGGAAGTAACACTGGTCAACCGTCCGCCTCAAGAGCAATTTGTTAAGGACTCCCAAGGGCGCGAGTGGGCAAGAATAACTTATCCTGTTAATGGATGGATGTCTAACGGGTTTCCTCGTAACGGTGATCAGAATCTTGTGGTTTGTTCCAATTAGCCCACTACTGAATTAGCAAGTTGTTAATTACTTATTATAGGACTTTTATTTATACCAAGTCAGCCTGATGTAACAAGGCACCAACTAAGCCAGCCATAGCAGTAATTCCTATAGCAATCATTGGGTGTTGACCTTGGCTGACAGCAAAGGAAGTGACAATCCCTGCACCCAAAGCAGCAGTCACAGCAGCACCCAAAAGATCTTTATTTGTATTTTTATTGTACATAAACCTGTTAGCCAGAAATTCAGTTAGGTAGAAATTTAACTTTTTTGGTGGTGTTAAAAGTTAGTTTCATAACCTTATCATTCTGGATTCTGGCGTTAAAGCTAGATCGGCAATATCGCAATCAAGATTAATATTTAGCTAATTTTCTTAACAATAACCAGACTTGTTAAGTGTGGACTGTTGCTCCAAACTATTAATCTATTGATTAGTCTATTTTTTTGACATTACCTGCTTTAACCCAACCTTTTTGGTCACTACCAGGCAAGCGTACTCTCTGCCATCGCTTATCATCACTGTATCCGAGGATGATCAGGGTCTGATTGTAGCCAATACCACCAATGCGTTGAGCGTTCAGGCTAGGGGAGTCCCTCAGAATCAACCCCTGTGGCCAGGTAACACTGGCTCGATAAGCACCCGGTTCTAGTTTTGGTAAAGGACTAGGACTAGGAATGGGTTTGGGAGTAGTTGCTGGTTTAGACTCCCCAGATGAACTGGTGGGCTGAGCTTTTGGTGATGGTGAGGTCTTGGGTCGCTCCTCAGCAAAGACAGGTTTTTCAGGCTCAGCTGCTAGTTTAGTAAAGAAGTAATATACTGTACCAACAGCAGCACCTGTTAAGATGGCAATGCCGAGAATAAAACCAATGATAAACTGAGCTATCTTGGACAGACTCATGGGAAGCTATTAAAGATAAAGGTTGAAGGTTGAAAGGTTGAAAAGTTTAAGGTTGGAGGTGGTTAGGTTGAAGGTTGAAAGGTTGTTCGCGTAGCGTGGCCTTTTGGCCAAGGTTAACAGGTTGTTCGCGTAGCGTGGCCTTTTGGCCAAGGTTAACAGGTTGAAGGTTGTTCGCGTAGCGTGGCCTTTTGGCCAAGGTTGAAGGTTGTTCGCGTAGCGTGGCCTTTTGGCCAAGGTTAACAGGTTGTTCGCGTAGCGTGGCCTATTGGCCAAGGTTAACAGATTGTTCTAGCAACAGTTAATGATAAAATTCTAAATTAATCTAGTTGACATTAATCGATAGCGTCGATCCTACTTATCAGGTCAAGTCAATTTTATTAGCCCTACTCCCTACTCCCTACTCCCTACTCCCTACTCCCTACTCCCTACTCCCTACTCCCTACTCCAATTAACCCAGGATGAAGTCTCTGACCCAATTGAGAACTGCTATATATAATTAATTACTGGAGTTGGCGCTGAATGCGATCATTTAAGGGAGTATTGCGAGAAGCCATACGAGCTTTTCCGGCAGCTGCCCAATCCTGTAAGAATTGGATTTGCTCTTGGGCTGTCCGTGCTAAGGGGATAATTTGGCTAGCGGCTTCGAGAATATCATCTGTGGTAAAGTCTCGGTTTTGGCTAAAGCCGATGTGCATGGCTTCGATCAGGGTCTGCTCAATTTCTGCTCCGGAAAAATCAGGGGTTTCGTAGGCTAATCGGTCTAAAGCGTAACTCTTGAGATTATGAGGTCGCAGCCGGGATAGGTGTAGGTCAAAAATAGCACGACGTTCTTCCTGGTTGGGCAAACCAACAAAAAAGATTTCGTCAAATCGACCCTTGCGGAGCATTTCTGGGGGTAAGGCTTGGATATTGTTGGCAGTAGCTACCACAAATACTGGGGATTTCTTCTCAGCTAACCAGCTAATAAAGGTACCAAAGACACGACTGGTTGTGCCTGCATCCCCTTTAGAGGATAGACCAGAGAAGGCTTTGTCAATTTCATCAATCCAGAGGATGCAGGGAGCGAGAGCTTCGGCTAGCTGAATCATCTGCCGAGTACGGGATTCTGATTCCCCTACTAAGCCACCAAATAGACGACCGACATCTAAACGTAGCAGGGGTAGGTGCCAGTGGTTTGCGATCGCTTTTGCAGTTAACGATTTCCCAGTTCCTTGAATCCCCACTAATAGTAAACCACGAGGATGGGGTAAGCCGTATTGTCGGGCCTGTTCTGTAAATGCTCCACCTCGTCGCAGTAGCCAGTCTTTGAGGTTGTCTAAGCCACCTATGTCTGAAATTTTTTCTTGGGTTGGGTAGAACTCTAGGATTTGGGTTTGCCTAATGGATTGACGCTTTTCTTCTAAAATTAGTTCCACATCTGAAGGTTGGATGGCATTATTAGAGGCAATCCCACGAGCTAGGACCCGACGAATTCTTTCTAAGGAAAGACCAAGAGCCGAGCGCACCAGCTCATCAATGATTTTTTCAGTCAGATTTTGACCCGTTGCCCCCAACAAACGTTTCACCTCAGCTTTAATTTCCGATGCGGTTGGTAAGGGGAATTCCAGCACTGTCAGCACTTCGGTTAAATCCGAGGGGACGGACACTTGGGGGGTAACGATAACTATATTCTTAGGCTGGGATTTGAGGGTACGTGCCAGATTTCTGAGTTTACGAGCAACTGATACATCTTCTAAGAATCGGTGAAAATCTCTTAATACAAAGATGGCAGCAGCACTTTCGCCAATTCTATCTACAAATTCTAAGGCTTGTAAGGGATTGCGGCGTCCAAAGCCGATATCATTAGGATTTCCTTGGTAACCATCCACAAAATCCCAGATATAGACACCACGATTACCCAAACGTTTAGCGGATTGCTTGATCGCTGTTTCTACTCGCTCTTCTTCTAGAGTGGGAATATATAACAAAGGATAGCGAGCACGTAGCAGAAGCTCAAACTCGTCATTGAAATTCATATAGCAAAGGGAACAGGGAACAGGGAATAGGGAACAGGGAGTAGGGAGCAGGGAGTAGGGAGCAGGGAGTAGGAACCCGTGGCGAATTAAATTACGGGTCAAGCGCACCTAAGCGGCCAAAGGGGGTTTCCCCCAGTCGTGCTTTGCCGTGGTTTCCCCCATGAGCGACTGCATTAAGACGGGAATATGCCATCAAAAATTATGACAATTCCTACATGGATTTTTATATAGCGTTTCTCGCAGTTATGAGGTAAGCTTTGCAACCTCAAAGTCCCCCTTATTAAGGGGGATTTAGGGGGATCAATTTATACCTTATGGGATATAGAATTCCTATATAGGAGCCAATTACTCAAAAAGTTAATGCTATAAATAAATATTTAAACCTTAAACATAGCATTTTTTATTTCCAATAAACTTGGATAAAGGCTCTGCTGCTAGTAACTCCCTGACCAATTTCCCCTTCAGCATTATACTACCAGGCAACTCACTATCCAGGAAGTTTTCTCTTCAGGGATTCTAGAGCCCCCCAACGTTGATCCCGTAGTTGATCCCGTAACTCTGCTTCACTGTTATTCTTAATCTGGATACCTATACATTCTTGGTCACACAGCTGCCGTGGCGGAATTGCCAGACATAGTTGTTCGTATAACCAAGTGTCTGGATAAAAATACCCCTGAGCTGGAAGGGTTTCTTGTAAATCATCCCAAGTTATCTCCTGCTCTAGGGATACATCCGACAGTTGGTCAGCTGAGGAAGCTAACCAAACTAATTCGGATGTATCGATGCTTAGGCGGTGGTTGTACTGTTTTAAGCAGCGGTGACAAGTCAAGGTAATGATCGTTTCTGCTTGAGCACAGACCTCCAGGTAATTTCCTTGATGAGCCACTTGCACTTGACCTCGAACTGGGGTCAGTGTCTGTAAATCCACCAAGAATTGATTGACCGGAGTTACTTCTGTGTGCTCTGGTAATTTGAGCAACTCAGGAATATATATCGCCTCCATAATGCTTATCCTTTGCAGTTGACTGTTAAGCGTTGATGGTTAACCTTGAGCTTCTCAAACACTCATAGGACTTACGCATTTGCCCCCTAAATCCCCCAATATTGGGGGACTTTGACATCATTACCCCCCAATATTGGGGGGCTAGGGGGGCGAAATCCACTTAAGCGCGTAAGTCCTGACTCAGCAAAAAGCGACCATTTATAGACTTAAATAGTTATATAGAGTTAATGCATTATGTTAGCCAGGTGATGGGAAGAATCCCAAGTGCAATCAGCAGTGAGAGGGGTAAAACTCTTAATCTGTCAATACCTGCGACGCACCACCAGTCGTCGGTCTGGCTCTTGCCCTCGACTAAGAGTTTCTAAATCCTCAAAAGCCTTGAATAGGGTATGGACTTGACGCCGCTCTGCTGCCGATAGGGATTTCAATTCAAATTCTTTCCCGGTCTGACGGACTTTCATAGCAGCGTGTTCAGCGATCGCTTGAAGTTCCACTTGCCGTCTGGCTCGATAGCTATCGATATCGATAACGTAAACGGCTTGTTCTTCCTCTTCATGACCCAAGTTAAGGAGGGAATTTGCTAAGTACTGGATAGAATCGATAACTTCCCCTTCCCGACCAATTAAAGTTTGAGTGTCTTTCGAGGTCAGTTGACTATTATCGATTGTCAACCAGTAGCTGGGTCGCTCTCCTAGGGGAGCGTCACCATCAGCTACCTCTATACTGGCGGGCAATCGAGATAAGCGCAGGAGTTCTTCTAACCACTCTTTACCACGCTCCTGATGTTGATTTACCATACTAACTTGATGCTTTTTTCTTTGAACGCTTGGGCTCAAAAGGCAATGCCTCTCGACCCTCTCCAGACTTAGCTGCTTGTCTTTTTGCCTCTTTTTCCTGCTGCTCAACTATTTCTTGCAAATTCTCTGGCAGAGGTTCTCTCGAGAGAATGAAAGTCTGGATAGTTTGAAATATATTAGCTACAACAATATACATCAATACCCCAGCTGGCAGGGGAAAGAATAAGAACATGCCAGAAAACAATACTGGAGTAATCTGATTAACTACCTTTTGCTGGTCACCGGCTTGCCCTGCACCTGCACCTGAACCAGACAACAGCTGGTTGACGTACAAACTGATCCCAAAGAATAGAATCATACCTACGATATCCCAGTGGATAGTGCCATCGTCATCAAAAGCACCCACTCTTCCTAAAGCATCAATAAATAGAAAGCCTTTGTTAGCAGCTATTCCCGTTAAGGTTCCCTGAAGCTTTACCTCTCCAGGCATCAGGGCTTCTAGTGTCCCATCTTCAAGAATACGTAAGCGGTCTTCTCCGTTGACTATTTGCCAAGTGGGAGTGATATCGGTTTCTGGATGCTGAGCAATTAGTTGATTTAAGGGTTGACCTTCAACAGTTTGAAACTCTACTTTGGTTTTTTCCCCAACTACCAGCTTATTTCCTGCCGGAAGTAGGGCGATGACTGGTTCATGTAAGCCATCGGTAATGTAAATATTTTGGGGTTTGGTGGTAAAGACTTTAGGCTGGATATATTCCAGCTGTTCTTGGGGAAAAATTTGTAAGTTGACGTCGTAGTTAATGTTTGCAAAGGGTGATCCCCGCAAGGTGGCAAATAGGGCAAACAGAACCGGCATTTGTACCAACAGTGGCAAACAACCGGCTAGGGGGTTGCCAAACTCTTGAAACAGCTTACTCATTTCTTCCTGCTGTTTAGCCGGGTCATCCTTGTAGCGCTCTTTTATTTCGTCTTGCCGCTTCTTCATCAAGGGTTGGGTGACTTTCATGCGCCTCATGTTGCGAATGGAGCCAGCATTAAGAGGGAAGAGGGCAAAGCGAATCACCAGGGTCAAGGCTATTATGGCTAAACCATAGCTAGGCACAATCCCGTAAAAGAAATCCAGGATTGGCAGCATGATGTTGTTGGAGATAAATCCGATACCAAAGTCCATTCGTTTGACGTTAACCTAGGCGCTATTGTAAAGTTTTCTGTGTCTAATGTAACTAATCTCCGTCCCTATGCGGTTCGGGTTTCCGACTTTTATCAGGTATATCTACTGACATCAAGGAGTTGAACCGATTTTGGTGGCCAGATGTAGGAAAGGGAAGACTAGATCAGGGCAAGTGACCGATGTCAAGGTTTTCTTGGCAATGTTCTGTCTACATCATTTTGATGGCACTAACGGCTTTGCCTGTTTTGTCTGCTGCTCGTTCGGCAATGTAGTCGTAAATTTCTCTAAACCGGGGTATTGCCCGCATTTCCAAACGGCTACCATCTTTTAGGGTAACGACAATATCTCCCCAAGTTCCTATACCACGGGGAACTGTGGCAATCTTTGAAATTTCAGAATAGATCACATCTGAGCGATCGCGTCCCCGCCAACCCCCAGTTATTGATATGCGGCGGCTGGTAATCCGATACCGTAGCCATAGAGCCCTGACAATAGCAGCTACGGTTAGAGGTATGAATATAATCGTAAATGCCAACAATATGCTAATGATCAGATCTCCCCGGTGGGGGCCACCCTCATAAAATACATCTTCTCTAATGCCCATCCAACACCTCTGCTTTTACCAACAACTTTTCTAATTCTCTCAAAAGTTGTGCATATTCGCACTCTCTGGCTTCTGGTTTTACTATTACGACTAGCTTCCAACCGGGGGATAGGCGTGGTAATAACTGCCTGAGGGCGGCTCGAAGTTGCCGCTTAATCCGATTTCTAACAACTGCTTTCTTACTGACTTTTTGGCTGATGGAGATGCCAATACGGGAGGGAGGGTGATCCTCTGGTAGGGATTTTTCTGGTAGGGATTTTTCTGGTACAATGGTTTCTTTGGCAATCGGGTAAATAGTACTCTGTTGTAAACCCCGTAATGTTAGGTAACGCCCTGAACGACGAATACCTGAGCGATAGACTGTTTTAAAATCTCGCCAGTGCTTAAGTCGATTGGCTTGAGGCAATCCCAATGCTTAACTGTAATCCTTGATTAATATCAATTCCTTGAGCAGGATAAAGGCAGAAGAGCCACGGGAAATGGCTGTTTCTTAACCTTTTACCTTTCACTTGCAGCAGGTCGGCATCAATGCTTAGATGACTAGACCGAGAGACGACGCCGTCCCTTGCTTCTGCGAGCTCTAATCACATTGCGACCATCTTTGGTGCGCATCCGGGCACGAAAACCGGATTTTCTTTTTTGCTTACGGTTGGTTCCGCCTAGAGTGCGTTGAGTCATGGGTTTGCTGGAGGAATACTATTAACGAATACTATGAAGGATTGATTGCCAACTATAGCTGATTGTTGATCATACCATGTCAAGGGGTGATCTATCAAGCCAAGCGATCAGTTATCAGTTATCAGCGATCAGCTATCAGTTATCAGCTTATGGGTTATTTCACAGGCTAGAAGCCTGTGCCACAAGGCTGACCACTGACCACTGACCACTGACTGCTTACATACCCTCAGATAGTTTAGTCCTGCCATGGTGTAGTAGGGGATGGCTCTTCTGTTGAAACCACCTTCAGTAACTTCCGAAGACCTTGATTCCACTTTTCTAGTTTTAAATATTCGGTCATTTCAATTTCCTCAATTAAGCAGTTAAGGGATTCATCAAGATTAGCTAGCTCTAGGATTTCCGCCATCCGATTTGCCTCTAATTCAGACAAAATCGGAAGAGCTATTAGCTGGCGATACTCTTCTGATAATTTAACTTTTTGAGGATTATTATTTTTGGTTGACATTTGTTTGTTAGGATTTTCATCCTTAAACATAGTTTGTTATTATATTATTTGAATCATTTCATAAAAACTATCTAAAATTTACTTAATGATTAAATAAAAGTGGGGGCAATCAGATCAGGAATGCCCCCAAGCGGTTTCCGCACCCTGATTAGCTATAGCTAATCATAAAATTGTCTTTATTGATGATCAGCCTTAAGCTCAAAAAACCTATTACGTAAACGCTTTAGGGCACGATTACCTCGCTGTCTGGCAGACGCCTCAGTAATATATTCTCCCTTAGAAGCCAGATGGTTTACTACTTGTCTCCAAGACAAGCCTTCTATTTCCCGTAAGACGATTAGTTTGGAGTCCTTTGGGTCTAACTTTTTAAGGGCTAGCTCCAGCAGCCTTAAGTCTTCATCCTCAGAGTTTGAGGAGGAAAGGCTATGGCTGTCTTCTAGTCCTAGTTGATCCTCGATTAAATTAGAGTCCCATAATTGCTCTTTTTTTTGTTCCCGGCTCATTTCACGGATGACATTGAAGGAAGTAACCCTGATCCATGCTCCAGGGTTTTCAATTTCTTGCCCTGATTCTATGAGTTTTATTCCCCGTAAATAGGTTTCATTAATTACCTCGTATATTTGATAATCCGGAAAATTAAATTGCCGTATTTTTTTCTTTATTCCGTTAAATAATGCAGCATAATATGTTGCTTCCTTAGTTTCTAAAAAAGTTTGGCTAACTAAATGTTTAACCGCTGATTCAAACTTTTGACGAGGGGTCATATATTAGGTTTCCTATGGTGACATTAAACACTACCTCCTGTTTGAATAATCATTTTTATTTAGGCACACACTGGAACTTATTTTTTATACCTATTGTTGCATCTTCGAAATGATTTTTCGAAAAATCATATTGTGCCTATTGTGGAACTCACGATTTATTAATTAGGTTTCCTAGGGTGACATGGAATACTACCTCCTGTTTTATTGGGTTTTCTAACCAATTAGGTCTCCTAGGGTGACATGGAATACGGGTGCATCTCATTTTTGCCGTTTGACCAGATGGTGCGTTACGGGACGGATTGTCCTAACACTGGCTACCAATACAATAATGGCTCCCCCGTCCCTAACGCACCCTACTGGCGTGGCACACCTAAAAATGTAGGTTGGTTAGAGCGGTAGGGAAACCCAACAAAGGGTTACTGGTGTTGGGTTTCATTCTTCAACCCAACAAAGGGTTATTGCACCATTTTAGATGTGTCGGTCCACTACGAACATTTACAAAAGTGAGATGCACCCTGGAATACTACCTCCTGTTTTAACAATCATCACTGAATCATCTTGTGTCTATGGTGACATGGAACACCACCTCCTGTTTGAACAATCCTCTTGTGCTTATTGTGGTAAATCAGAGCTTCACACATTCAGCTTCAAAACACTACTTGTATAGGTTAACGGGTTTGTTAAAACTACAAGTAGTTTATTGCGTAAGGTCTGACTGAAGTAACCCCTAGCACTATCTGTGAGTTCAAGAGACGAAATATTTTTTATGCTTAGCAGAATATGCTGCTACGCAAATCATCACATTGCCTCTTCTATATATATGTGCAGAACTGTCAGAAAGTGTGACACCCTCTCGGGAAAATTTCCAAAAAAACAGGGTGCTTGAATCTTGAATAGCAGCACCTCTAGAAGAATGACCCAGTCAATGTCACAGAATCCTTGAACCGGCACATTAACTATGTAGCCTCGAAATCAGAATCTAAAGCTGCTAGTAGACGTTGAAACAACATGCGTACTAATCTTGCTCAAAACTTCTTTGGGGTAGGAATTCTACTCTGAGTCAAAACCTGCTGGATAGTTTGTAGCGTCTAGGCAGGCAATCAACAGGAAATCGTAGCTATTCAAACAGTCGTATCTAAGTGTTCAATCACTATGTTAAAGAAGAATCAACAGAAAAAACCAAGTAACCACAACTTCCCAGTTTGGCAAATTACCTTACCGCTCTGTGGAGTCCTGATCCTGACTGCCGGACACAAGTGCCTCAAAGCCTGATTATGCCTGGGTGATGGGATGCAGGTTTTGAGGGGAAGGTCTCAGACAACTGGTAGAAAAGAGCGATTGACCTTTGCTCACGCTACGGGAAGGCCAGACTCGATCAAAAAGGGTAGAGGGATATGCGAGGCTAGAGTCACTACACAACCAGCCCATCGGAGCATGTCCAACTCTACCCAAATTCATGATCAACTGTTAGACTTTCTGTGTCAATACAGCAGCTACCCTCGATCTGCGCCATCTAAAAACCTTAGCCTGGATGGTGAGTGCCTTAATTAGCAGTGGTAAGCTTTGCCTTAGTGCCTGGGAACCTTATGTCTCCAGCCGAGCCAAACAAGCCCAAAGCTTTGAACGTCGGTGGCACCGCTTTGTGAGCAATCGACTCATTGGTGTGAAGGGGCTATATATTCCCTT
>NZ_JAAHHX010000790.1:0-1329 GCF_010672065.1 Moorena sp. SIO4A1
AGCTGAATTAATTGCTTACACAGGCAGTGGACCAATTTGGATAACGGGTTTGGGAGGAAAACCGTTAGCTGGGATAGTTGGTCTTCTTTGTTTATTGGAAGTTGGGGCTTTATTATTACTGATGTTGCCGAATTAGCTGGTCAACATTGGATAAACATGTGACATCCTCCACACACTGACCCTTCCGGTACAGTCTGGGCTTCCCAATCTTACGACTGGGGATTCCTAGTTGTTCTCTTTCGAGATTTCGCCTATGAACTAGGTTGAGCCACCTCACCCCCCGGCAGACAGACTGCATAGGCGTTTTATACTCCCCAGTGTCCCTGGGTACTGATTTGTTCTAAACCACGCTGCTTGATGACAACAGCAGCGGCATGATCTCTAGTGATTGAATATCTACAAACATCACATTGATGCACTCGTTCCGACCCCCCACTAGTTACATTGGCTTTAACGATTAGGGGAGTTTGAGGGGCGAAATTCCCCACCTTCTTACAAGGTGGGGATGGATAGCCTCTCAAGACCTTAACGACTTATCGTAAAATAGATATAATGATATGAGGTCGAGAATTGATGACAGACGTAGTGAAACACCAAGCCGTTAAAGTCAGAATATATCCCACCCAGGAACAAGTTCAGATACTTGCTCAGCATTTTGGCTGTGCTCGTTGGTGGTGGAACTATGCCCTAAATCAGTGCATAGAGACTTACAAAGAAACTGGTAAGGGTTTGTCTCGGTCTGCGCTCAATTCTATGCTGCCCAAACTCAAAAAAGACGAAAAAACTGTTTGGCTAAAAGACTGTTATTCTCAGATATTGCAATCTGTAAGCCTTAATCTCAGTCGTGGGTACCAGAACTTTTTTGTTCGCGAAGCGTGGCCAAAGGCCAGGGTAGAGCCAAGTATCCTAGATTCAAATCATTTCATCATCGTCAGTCAATCCAGTATCCACAGTATGTGAAGCAAATTGGTGATTGCTTAAATTTTCCAGGAAAACTTGGAACTGTCAAAACAAAGATTCACCGGCCACTGGACGGAACAATAAAGACTGTTACAGTCAGTAAGACTCCGTCTGGGAAATATTACGCTTCTGTGCTAATGGAGTACGAATCTGACAATGCACAACCTTCTACAGATGGGAACGTCATTGGGATTGATTTAGGTATCAAGGATTTTGCGATCACCTACGATGGAGAAAAAACCTCTAAATTTAGCAATCCCAAGCACCTAGCTAAGTACGAAAAGAAGCTAGCTAAGAAGCAACGTATTGCTGCTCAAAAAGAGAAGGGCAGTAATAGGCGCAAAAAAGCCAGAAAGATTGTGGCTAAGG
>NZ_JAAHHX010000791.1:0-1328 GCF_010672065.1 Moorena sp. SIO4A1
TTCACAACTACCGATAAACCTCCTAGTTGTGCTGCTGCATTTTCTACCAATAACTTTGCTTGCTCTGGTTTGGTGATATCTGCTTGTAGGGCGATCGCTTTTACTCCGTGAGTGGCTGCTTCCTCAGAAGCTTGCTTGGCTGCTTCTTCACTGCGGTTATAGTGAAATGCAACATCAAATCCCTTACTAGCTAAATCAATAGCGATCGCTTTTCCAATTCCCACTGCTGAGCCGGTCACTAAAGCTTTTTTCAGCATTGTCTTTTTTCACCATTGTTTTTCAACTTATATAGTCTATCAACCTGATTTGATCTCCTAAAAATTAACACCGAGTAACTCCGGAAATATCTAACCTTTCGAGAAGTTGGGATACTTTCATTCCCGAGACTGGCTCTATCCAATCAGGAGCGATTTCGGCCAAGGGCACTAACACAAACGCTCTCTCTCTCATGCGTGGGTGAGGTATGATTAGATCAGGGGTATCTAGAATCAGGTTACCAAACAAGATTAAATCTAAATCTAAGGTTCTTGCTCCCCAATGTTCCAAACGAACTCTACCAAACTTTTGCTCTGTTTCTAGCAGAGTCTCTAGCAACTTTTGGGGACTTACTTGTGTGTCCACTAGGGCGCAACCATTGATATAATCTGGTTGCACAGGTCCAATAGGTTTAGTTTTGTACCAACTGGAGCGGGTTTTGACAGTAATCCCTGGAGTTTGATCGAGTTCAATCAGAGCAGCTTCTAAGGTGGCTTGAGAATCACCGAGGTTACTACCTAGTGCGATCGCACTAAGGGTACTTTTGCTAGTTGATAAGACTTGGGAATTAGATACCATACAGCTCCTGACAGAAGAATTGGTGGCAAGCTACTCTTGTACAAACATTTATAATACCATAGAAAGATTCAATAGCTCGAAAAAAATTTGAAGCTATTCTGACTAACTGCTATTAACTAGCAATAATACCTAGGCAGATCACTACAACCCATGTGTTAGCCTTTAAGACTGCGCTCCATCCCTACTGCCTACTACCTACTCTCATTAACAACGAAAGTACCTCACCTAATTGAGAACTGCTATATAATAGTAATCCCTCTCGACATAGCTTCTGGAGCTGGGATGACCCGACCAATTAAGCAGCTTTGTTTATGACCAAAAGCTTTCAACTTATTAATACATTCATCAGCTTTTTCTGCTGGAATAGCTGCTAGGAGTCCGCCAGAGGTTTGAGGGTCAAATAACAACTGGTAGTTAGGTAAATGACTAACGTCTAATCTATTCTTGATGTAAATAAGATCGGAAGAGCGTAGACTGCCTTTTAGTTCGTTGCT
>NZ_JAAHHX010000792.1:0-1325 GCF_010672065.1 Moorena sp. SIO4A1
TTATTTGGATTTTTTCTCTAAGATGTATCGCTTGAACACTAAAATCATCTCGGAAAATCGATTCAATACATCTTGAATCTAGAAAGGTTTTAAAGTTAGGATGATATGCTTCTAAGTGGTAATTATCTAGAAAGGTATCCATATAGCTTTTCCAATTTACCTTAACGAAGAAGCGATCATGGGCATAGAACCTTAGCTTCTCGAAGTTAATATTTGCAAATGCTTTAGAAGTTTCTAGAGCACCTTTCAAGGCAGACTCGTTTTTAGGAAACACAAAACCATCATAACTATCGATGGATTCCTTTTCTAGAGAGTGTAGGGCATGATCGCATTCTATATTAGCCGAACTCAACATCTTCCCATTGAGATCATATGACCAGGAATGCACTGGACAGACAATGCTGCGACAATGTCCTTTGTCTTTGAGCAGGGTTGCATAACGATGTTTACAAATGTTTGGCAGAACCTGAATGTTCTCTCCATCATGGATGAGAACCTTTGTGTCCTTAGTGTGTGGCAACACATAATAGTTCTGAGATTCGTTGACAAAGCTACTGTGTCCTAAAAAAATATCATTAAATTTACAACGCTTCTTTTCTAAGGCAAAGATTTCTTCGGAAAAATAAAATTCGTGAGCAAGGGATAGCATATTGATTGTCCTAAGTAGGTAGGTTTAATTAACTGTAAAATGGAAAAAGCTTAAAACTTGAAAAAAACCTATTTAAGTTGAAGAGAATGCCGCTAAGGCATCACCAGCAAGGCGACAAGTCCGCCAGTCGTTGAGAAAGGTTGCACCTTGCTGTTTGTAGAATGCGATCGCACTTTCATTACAATTGAGCACACTCCACTCAAATCGCCCACAGCCTTTATCAAGTGCCATCTTTGCCAAATAGCCAAAAATTTTACTTCCTACACCCTGACGACGATAGTTAGGTAGAACAAACAGAGCTTCTAAATATAGACCGGGTTTCATCAAATAAATAGAGAAATTGAAGAAGTAAAGAGCGAATCCAGTCGGTACACCATCTGCACAAGCAAGGATTGCCTCGGCCTCAGGATGAGAACTAAACAAACTTTTATGAAGTTGTTCGCATGTGCCAGTGACCTTGTGGGAGAGCTTTTCATGGTCAGCCAGAGCCATGATTAGCTCGAATAGAATAGGTACATCATCAGGTATCACCGGACGAATGTCAATTGAGTAATTCATAATTTCTACTTATACCACTTGAAGGGTTAGAAATTTAGTGGCGTTTAATCGACTTTGAAGATGAGTCTGGTAAAATTGAGGTAACATTTGATCACATAGCGGTCTTGTTAACAATCGA
>NZ_JAAHHX010000793.1:0-1325 GCF_010672065.1 Moorena sp. SIO4A1
ATAACATCTTAAAATGTAAATATATGTCAAAGAGTTAATATGGTCGAAAAAGCTTACCGTTACCGTTTCTATCCAACCCCTGAACAGGAAACTCTGTTGAGGAGGACTTTAGGCTGTGTAAGACTTGTTTACAACAAGGCTTTAGATGCTAGAACAAAAGGTTGGTATGAACGTCAAGAACGTATAAGCTACAAGGAAACTTCTTTGATGTTGACAGGATGGAAAAAACAGGATGACTTATTCTTTTTGGGCGACGTCAGTTCTGTGCCCCTTCAACAAGGATTAAGACATCTCCAAACTGCCTTCACTAATTTCTTTGCAGGTCGGGCTAAGTATCCCAACTTCAAAAAGAAGCGTAATGGTGGTAGCGCAGAGTTCACTAAATCAGCATTTAAATGGAAAGATGATCAAATCTATCTTGCCAAATGCAAAGAACCTTTAGCAATTCGTTGGAGTCGTCATTTACCTGAAAGCTGTAATCCAAGTACCGTTACGATCAGCTTAGATCCATCCGATCGGTGGCATATCTCAATTAGGTTTAATGACCACAGAGATTTAAGTTTGCCCTCAACGGATCAACAGGTTGGCTTTGACCTAGGAATTTCGAGTTTGATGACAACTAGTAATGGAGATAAAATCCCTAATCCTAAACACTTTAAAAAACTCAAGAAAATATTAGCTAAATATCAAAAAGCTTTATCGCGAAAACAAAAAGGATCTAACAATCGTTACAAGGCAAGATTGAAAGTTGCCAGGATACACGCAAAGATCAAGGACGCTAGACGAGATTTTACTCACAAGCTAACTACTCAACTGGTCAGAGAAAACCAATTGATTGCGTTTGAGGATTTAGCTGTGAAAAACATGGTCAAAAATCACAAACTAGCTCAAGTAATCAGTGATGCTAATTGGGCAGAAATAATTCGTCAGATTAAGTACAAGTCAGATTGGTACAATCGGAAAGCTGTTTCCATTGATAGATGGTTTCCTAGTAGCAAGTTATGCTCTGTTTGTCTAAATCGTGTTGCTTCCTTGCCCTTAAAGATTCGGGAATGGGATTGTCCATCCTGTAATACTCACCACGTTCGCGTAGCGTAGCCCTTCGGGCTAATCGCGATATCAACGCATCAATTAACATTTTGGCGGCAGGGCTTGCCGTGTCAGTCTGTGGAGCGACCGTAAGACCCGTTCGCGTAGCGTCGCCTACGGCGAAAGAGAGTAAGTCTCGGAAGGCTGGTGCGAAAAACTCCCCTAAGGGGAGAAAGAAACAGAAACCTAAGTCGTGAGTCTTAGGAATCCCCCGCTAGAATTTATAATTTAGCGGA
>NZ_JAAHHX010000794.1:0-1324 GCF_010672065.1 Moorena sp. SIO4A1
AATATCGGCGGGAGCAAGATTATCAAATCAAAAATCGATAACCAACAAATGGATTGACCTTTGGTCACGCTTCGCGAACGTGACATCAATGGCGCTCGTGGGATATTCCTACGGGCTTTGGGAGATACCCCCTGGCTGAGAGATTCGGCAAAGCCGACACTTCGTGAACAGCTTGCATTGGCGGGTAATGGTCTATCTTGGTAGACTTTGGTAGCTAAAAAGTATCGGTAAACAGTAATTGTTCCATCAGCTGAGGGATGTGTTCCTCAGAGGTAGCCTCTGCTGTCCGCCTCCGCCCATCGATTTGGAAAGCATAGCCAATCTCCATTGCTAGATAGATAGCTCTGACAACTCATTCACGCTTAGCCTGCTCCCTAAGTGAGTTGATCTGGCTTCCCAGGTTGGGTTGTGTTACTGCTCCAGGGCTCTCTAGGGAAAATCTTTGATTTTGGGAGTTTTCTGGAAAACTATTGAAGCGATGACCGTTCGCGTAGCGTGGCCTTTTGGCCAAGGTCAATCGCATTCACAAATCTTAATAATTTCTAGACTACTTTGCTGCTACTGGGGGCTTGAATTGTTTGCTATAGGGTACCTAAATCAATGGTGAGAATTTTTGATGCCATATTCCCGAATCCCGACTCCCGACTCCCTGTTCCCTTTTAGAGGATATCTGAAAAGTTTTTTGATACTGAATTTTGCCCCCCTAGCCCCCCAACTTTGGGGGGAACAAGAGTCCATTTGCTTCTAAAAGTCCCCCAAAATTGGGGGACCAACGGGGGCTTGGATGTAGCAAATGGGACTTCTCAGACAACCTCTTAGATAACTGGGGTTTTAGGGGACAATAGTATTCCCTGAATTTTATATCTAAGTCTCTGAAGAAAACCTGCATCTGGGGGCAGGGCTAACCTCAATCCACCCATAATTTGTTGTAGGTCATCATTAGTCAATTCATCTAGAAAACTTTCCGGGTCATCAAATAATTCAGCACCACTGGGTTTGAGGTCATTAATCTTGATATGACTCATGCCGTTTATTCTCCAAGTAATATATAGTTTGAGGCTCAATCCATGAGGATTTTATGGATTAATTATCATCCTAGCTAGCTAAAATTAACTATCCATAATAATTAATAATAAAATTGGACATAAAAGTAAAAATTATGTCTTATTACTTAGGGTTTGCTGAAAAAGTCTTTTGGTATGGGATTGAGTCAGCGAGTGTGGAGTCAGGAGTTAGGAGAAATGGGAATTATATAGGAGGTAGTCGGAAGAATTGTCCCTTGATTTTTCTGCTCTTGTCTGCCCAAAATGTGAATTAAATGAGA
>NZ_JAAHHX010000795.1:0-1321 GCF_010672065.1 Moorena sp. SIO4A1
TTTGAAAACAGGGCGTTATATCATTTCCGGTTGAATACTTATATAGCACTACCCATTAATATCAAGTCACATTAATTGACCATAGTTAAGCAGCTTCTTCCATTACCTCAGGCCACCAATGATAGAAACTGATGCAGCGGACCAACTCTCTTTGATTGAGCAAATAGCGGCAGCGTTGCTCAACAAGGTCTTCAAGCTGTTCTATTGAGTCAAAGACTATATTGGCCAAGGCTTCATTCACCAAAGGCCATAATCGCTCTGCTGGTTGTAATTCAGGAGAGTAAGGGGGTAAGGGGAAAAGATGAATCCCCTCTGGCACCTCCAACTTCTCACTCATATGCCACCCAGCCTGATCTACAGTTAGAATTACCCGCTTTTTGGCTCCAATCCCAAAGTGTTCGGCAAAATCTTTGAGTACTGCACTAAACAGGTTCGTCCGCACCCGTGGCAATATCCACCAATAGGTCTGTCCGGTTTGAGGTTCGACAAATCCATACAACCACGACCATTCTCGTTTCCAGTTAACGATGGCAAGAGGTTGTTGACCCTGCTCAACCCAAATTCGTCTCATCACTGGCTGCAGGCCAATGCGATGTTCATCTTGACTCCACACCGATACCTCGGCGCAGGGGTGTTCTTTTTGCACTTTCTCCACTTCTGAGCTCAGTTTTTTTTTCCACTGCTGTTGTTGTTGAGAGTCTGATTGTTGATGGGAAGGTCGAGGTACTTTCAGCCTAAAATCCAGTTGCTTGAGAATCCGCCATCCAAGTTGACGTGAGACTTTTCGGTCCAATAATTCACAGAGATAGTCTGCGACTTTACGACCGTTCCACAGCCCACCATCCGGGGCTGGACCTGACAAAATTTGATATAATTGCGCTTGTTGTTGATCGCTTAAAAGAGGTGGAGCTCCAAGGTTTCTACGCCTACCATCTCCCAAGGTCTCTGGTCCAATCCGGTTGTAGCCCCACACCAGTTCATAAATCCAACTTCGTTTATATCCAGTCACAACAGCGACTTCTTCACTGGTTCTGCCTTGGGCTAGCAACCAGATGATTTGATAGTGGGAGCGTTCAATCGGATCTTTCCCTTGACGATAGCGCTGTTCTAGTTCTTCTATACTCAGATGGGGTTCTATGCTGATTCGCTTGGGCATCAGTTTGGACCTGGGTCTTGCATCTCTCATATATTACGGTTATTTAATGCAACTTGATATTACACACCCAGACATGTCATACTACATCCGGGTTAAAAAACCCTGGAAAACCCAATCCTTGAGGTGCTCCCGAAAGTTTTTGTAGCCGGGACTTTCAGTCCTCTA
>NZ_JAAHHX010000796.1:0-1320 GCF_010672065.1 Moorena sp. SIO4A1
GCGTTTCGTTCTGGTGCTGATCGAGTCATCAATACCTTACCCAATGGTTATGACACCATGCTAGGTAAGCTATTTGACCAAGGGGAACAACTCAGTATCGGGCAATGGCAGAAAATCGCTTTGGCAAGAGCATTTCTACGAGACTCCCAGGTAATAGTTTTAGATGAACCTACTTCTGCTATGGACCCCAAGGCAGAATATGAGGTATTTCAGAAGTTTCGTCAACTGATAAAAGACCAAGCTGCTATCCTAATCAGTCATCGCCTATCCACCGTTAAAATGGCCGATCGCATTTATGTAATGGATAAAGGTTCTATTACCGAAAGCGGTACTCATCAGGAATTGATGCAGCTAGGTGGAACTTACGCCTATTTATTTGAAACCCAAGCTGAAAATTACCGATAAACGCTTTATGACTACCTTAGTTCAACCAGAAATTAAAACACCATTAGGAGTCACTAACCCCGAAGTAGTCCTAAATAAGTAAGGATGAGTTCTAATGATGAATGAAGGGAGCATGTCACTTATGCAGAACATTTATACTAAAGCTATAGCCCCCGTCAGGTTTTAGCTGGCTCTGATAGTATATATAGCAATTCTACTACTTGTGAGGTACAAATTTCTGGTTTTTAGGGAGCAGGGAGCAGGGAGCAGCGATGCAGCGCGGTCTTGGGGGTTTCCCCCATGAGCGACTGCATCAAGACGGGAGCAGGGAGCAGGGAAGAGGGAAGAGGGAAGAGGTCAAAACTAATGTGTACCTCATGAGTCCTAGAAACGCTATAGTTCATCTGTTCTGCAACTTTGACCTGCTCCCTTTAGTTTCCTTCGGCAAGCTGTTCCTTGCTAATCCCGATTTACCCAAACGGTTTGAACTAGATGCCCAATTAAATACACCCAATCCTAAGACATTTTACGGTCGAGGGGACAAGGATATAGAAAAGGGGTTTACAGACTATCCATTCCTATAAAAAGAAACGTAAGCATTCAGCAGTCAGCTGAATGCTTACAAAAGTAAAAAGTAAAAATAAACAAGTAACAATAGGGCTCCTAAATCAATTGTGATAATTTTTGTTCCCTACTCCCTACTCCCTACCTCATAAGGGTAGGTTTTTTACTTTGACGTCAGGTGTGGGGTGTGGGGTGACCGGGTGTGGGGTGTGGGGGATAAGAAAGCGATGCAGCGCGGTCTTGGGGGTTTCCCCCATGAGCGACTGCATCAAGACAATATACTTAATTTGTCGTTGTCTTGATGGAAAGCGCGAGTGGGGGAAACCCCCTGTTCCGAAGCTGCATCGCTAAAAATCATCATTGTCTTGATGA
>NZ_JAAHHX010000797.1:0-1319 GCF_010672065.1 Moorena sp. SIO4A1
ATTTGCTGGGGAAAGCCAAAAGCTTCCCATGTACAGGGAGCTGATATAGCGATCGCGAGCCTGGATGAGATGGAAATTATTTGAAGTAAACTATATTGAATCAGCAAGGGGTGAGAGAAGCGTTATTTTCAAGTTTCAATTTTCACTAAGCACAACTCCCGTAGCCTCGGTGCGATCGCACCAATTGGTAAAACCTCTTTGGCTGCTCCGAGAGCGATCGCTTCTTTAGGCATGCCAAACACCAAGGAAGTCGCTTCATCTTGAGCGATGGTCAAGCCACCAACCTCAGCGATCTTCTCCATACCACTCGCTCCATCTCTACCCATACCCGTCAATAATATGCCCACTGTAGCTTTGCCATAAAACTTGGCTACAGACTCAAATGTGACAGTTACCGAAGGGCGATGTCCTTCCAGTGGCTCTGAATCAGAACAGATAAATCGACCCATAGCATCCAATTCTAAATGCTGCTGTTCTGGTGCGAAATAAATTCTTCGTGGTTGTGGCATATCTCCTGGTTGAGCAATCTGAACTGGCAACGAACAATGACTAGCTAACCAATCGATGAATCCCTGCAAAAAACTAAGACTAATGTGTTGCACGCAAATTACTGGTAAAGGAAAATTCGACGGTAGTTGAGTGAATACCTCGTTTAGGGCTTGGGGTCCACCTGTAGATGCACCAATCACAACTATTTTTGGTTTGGAATAGTAATTAGAAGAGAAAGCAGCACGATTTCCTGTCTGTGATACTCCACCAATTTGATTTTGATTGGTGCTGTAGTCCATTGCCGGAAGCTTCCCTTTCCCAGAACTCCCCTGCTTTTGTGTACCTAGTATAGACTTTCGGTTTTTTGTAAAGACCTTGACCCCAGACAGAATTTTAATCTTATTGATCAACTCCTGCTGGAGTAACTGATTCTCCGTTGTCATTCCTGCCGACGGCTTAGGCAAAATATCCAGTGCTCCTGCATCTAAAAGCTCAAAAATCTGATCAGTATCCTCTTGCTGCACCGAAACACTAATCACCAGAATCGGTCTAGGATAGAGCGCCATAACTTTAGATGTCAACTCCAGACCATTCATGTGGGGCATATGGAGGTCTGTACAAATGACATCTGGTTGAACTTTGGGAATTAAGTTCAAAGCTTCTAAGCCAGTTCCAGCTTCTCCCACCACTTCAATCTGCTCTGATGAATTCAGAATCCTTTTCAGGACTACTATAGCAAGCGGTGAATCTTCAACTAATAAAACTCGAATAGTCATTGATTATTTTTAAATTTAAAATTTAACCTAACCTTCAACCTTCAACCTTCAACC
>NZ_JAAHHX010000798.1:0-1319 GCF_010672065.1 Moorena sp. SIO4A1
GAACGTTCCAAGCACCTCTATGTATCTCCTGATTTTGATAAAATCATAAAAGACACAATTCGCTTTTTTAATGAAACTCGAGTTCATACACTTCCTGTTCCAGAGCGTTTTTGAAAATGTCTAAAATTTCGTGCTTAGAGCTATTTGCTGGCGCGGGGGGTCTAGCCACAGGTATTCGGCTATCTGGAGTCCAACATAAAGCTTTTATTGACTGGAATAAAAATGCCTGTCAAACCTTGTCCCATCACTACGGTGACAAGCTTGTTCACAATATAGATATTCGTAAATTCGATTTTAATCAGTTTGGTTATGTAGACATGATTGCAGGTGGACCTCCCTGTCAGCCATTTTCCATGGGGGGTAAGCATAAGGGGGATAGGGATCAACGAGATATGTTTCCCTATGTTTGTAAGGCAATAACTACTTGTATTCCTAAAGTTTTTATCTTTGAAAATGTCAAAGGTCTTCTGAGAAAATCCTTTGCCAGATATTTTGACTACCTTATTTTAAGATTGATTTATCCTGATGTTGACCGGAAGGATTGGGAAGACTGGGATGATCATCTGAAGAGACTGGAAAAACTCCATACTTCAGGTAACTATGACGGGGTAAAATACAAGGTAGTTTTTCGATTAGTTGATGCCGCCGATTATGGCATTCCTCAACGCCGGGAACGGGTGTTCATTGTTGGCATCAGAGAAGATTTAACTATCCAATGGTCTTTTCCGAAAAAAACTCATTCTCTTGATGGCTTACTTTGGTCACAATTCGTTAGTTATGATTATTGGGAGAGGCATGGAATCAAGCCTTCAACCACTGAAAATCTAGATAAACGAACTCAGCAACGAGTTAATCTGCTAAAGCAACAACTCACTCTATTCACGCCATCTTTAAAACCCTGGAAAACAGTTAGAGACCAAATTGGAAAACTGCCAGAACCTGATTCATTAGGTAGTTTTGACCTTGAGCATGTCTTAAGAAAGGGAGCAAGAATTTATCCTGGACATACTGGCAGTTACATTGATATGCCTTCCAAAGCTTTAAAGGCAGGAGATCATGGTGTACCTGGAGGAGAAAATATGATTCGTTATCATGATGGTCGAGTCCGCTATTACACCACTTATGAAGCTAAGCGCATCCAGACTTTCCCAGATAATTATAAAATTTTCGGCTCATGGACAGAAGCAATGAGGCAGATAGGTAATGCTGTACCTGTAGAACTAAGTCACCATATCGCTGATTCTTTAGTCAAGGTTATCTAGCATTTTTATGTAAGTTGTAAATATAGGATTGATATCAAAAGGGAGCAGGGAGCAGGG
>NZ_JAAHHX010000799.1:0-1318 GCF_010672065.1 Moorena sp. SIO4A1
TTCCGGGTTGGGAGATGGGGAGATGGGGAGATGGGGAGATGGGATGATCACGTGATTAGATAATGGGGTGATTAATGTGTAGCAATAGTGTTTGAAGTTTGAATAAGGTCTTGAAATAGTAGCAAATTTAATTATTAGTTTTTTAGATAACAGTATGGATAGTAAAATAATTGATTTTTTAAGCCCGTTATGGGGAGAAACTCTAAACCAATTACGTCATGATATCTATCATCTAGCCGACTATGTTAGTTTAGAGTCTAGACGAAATCAAGGGATACCGGAAGCAATTGTAATAGCAGATGGTGATAAAATTTTCTTCGTTCCTTATTTACTGCGCCAATGTGATGACATTTGCGATCAAGACTCAGGGGATTTATTTGATATAGTCTCTCCCTATGGTTATCCAGGAATTTTATTAAGTGAGGCAGCCGCTAGCACACCAGGGTTTGCTGATGCCGCAATGGCTGAATTCAAACGTGTGTTATCTGTCAAGGGAGTATGTTCAGCCTTCTTGCGACTTCATCCCATACTTAATCATAATATTAATGAATTATTTAACCCTAACCCGTTTACCTTCAATGGCGAGACAATCTCTATTGATTTAACACTCCCTGAGTCTGAAATATGGAGTCATACCCGCAAAGATCATCGCAATAAGATTAATAAGTGTAAGCGTGCTGGCATGACAGCCAGAATGGTTCCATTTAAAGACTACATTCAGGAATTTATTGAAGTCTATCAAGAGACTATGGATCGGGTAGGTGCTTCAGGGTTTTATTATTTTAACTATGATTACTTTGTCGGACTGTTAGAGATACTAGGAGAGCAACTTCACCTCTGTATCGTTGAACTGGATAATCAAATCATATCCGCTGGTATTTACACAGAATGCTGTGGCATCGTTCAAGCTGTCCTGGGTGGAACTAAAACCCAGTTTTTTAAACAATCTCCAAGTGTTTTAGAAACAGATTTTGTCCGACTCTGGGCTAAAGAACGCGGCAATGAATTTTTGCACCTTGGCGGTGGTGTAGGAGGAGCAAAAGATAGTCTCTACAATTTCAAAGCGGGTTTCTCCAAGCAAAGACACACCTTCCTGACACTACGTTTAATTACTGATCAAGAAAAGTATGGTTATCTCGTTGATTTACGAGCCAAAGCATTAAACACTGACCCAGAAAAACTCCTCCACTCCAAATTCTTCCCCGCCTATCGTTGTAGTCATTAAGCTGTTTAGCATTTAGATTGGCATATCTAAATTGCTAAAAGGGAACAGCGTCTCTGGGAACAGCGATGCAGCGCCTTCATGCGGGGGTTTCCC
>NZ_JAAHHX010000008.1:0-240652 GCF_010672065.1 Moorena sp. SIO4A1
CCACCAACAGATACATTGGAGCACTCCGAAAGGAAAGGATATCTAGGAGCCGTGTGAGGTTAAAGCTTCATGCACGGTTCTGAAGGAGAGGTGCTCCCCTTAATAGGGGACATCGACTCTAACAAACCACCTACTATCAAAGTATGATGTAATCGCTCATGAAAAACTAAATGTTAAAGGACTGGCTAAGTCCCGATTGGCTAAATCTGTGTTGGATGCGGGATGGTCAAGCTTCTTGACAATCCTAGCAAGCAAAGCCGTTCGCGTAGCGTGGCCTACGGCCTTGAATGCTGGCTTGTTAACGGTTCCAGTAAGCCCCAAAAATACTTCACAGAATTGCTCCAATTGTGGCAATAAAGTCCCCAAGAAGTTGCATGTCCGGTGGCATGATTGTCCCCATTGTGGATGCAGTCTTGACCGCGATCATAATGCAGCTATCAATATACGAAATAGAGCGGCAGGGTTTGAAGTTACCGTAAGATAGTGGAGCCTTAATCAAAAAGTTTTAACCCTTTTATGCATAGCCGACTAACAATAAAGGCTCCACTATCTAAGGTTTCGTCTCTCGGCAGTCCGTTCTTAAAGCCCAGCGCCTCCTAAGGGATGCCCGGATTGGCTGGGAAGCCTACACTGAACCTGTAAGGTCAGTGTAGGAGCTGTCACTAGTTAATAGTCAGTAGCAAGGAATATCAAGATTGCGGTGTGAGTTGAAATAATATATGAAACGCTTGATTCGAATTTTACTGATTTTACTGCTTGTCGTTGTATCGGCTCCTACGATCATCACACCCCCAGCAATGGCGCAAACCCAATTCCCAGAATTGACTAAGGCTCAGATCAAACAAATTAACCAGTTAAGGAAAAAGGCATTTGCTGCTACGAATCAGGGGAAATTCCCCACTGCTGAAAATTACTGGACTCAGCTAATTGAGCTGTTGCCAGATAATCCCGTGGGTTGGAGTAATCGGGGTAACCTTAGAGTCAGCCAGAATAAATTAGAAGATGCGATCGCAGACTTTACTCACGCCATTGAGTTAGCACCAGAAGCCACTGACCCTTATCTAAATCGCGGTGCTGCCTATGAAGGACAAGGGCGATGGCAAGATGCCATTGCTGACTATGAGCGATTGCTAAAACTTGATCCCAATGATGCCATGGCTTACAACAACTTAGGGAATGCCAAGGCAGGACTAGGCCAATGGACAGAAGCGATCGCAAATTACCAAAAATCCATCGAGTTAGCGCCCAAGTTTGCCTTTGCCTATGCTAACTATGCTCTGGCCCTATATCAAATTGGTGAAACCAAAGAAGCCATGGGCATCATGCGCAATACCATCCGAAAATACTCCCAATTTGCCGATCTGCGAGCTGCTTTAACAGCCGTTTTGTGGGCTAACGGAAAACGGGGGGAAGCTGAGAGTAACTGGGTGGCAGCCGTTGGTCTCGACAAGCGCTACCAAGACTTGGACTGGGTAGAGCATGTCCGCCGTTGGCCACCAATGATGGTTGAGGCGTTAGCAAATTTCTTAAACCTTAAGTGAAATTAACGTAAGGATTCAGCCGTCAGCCGTCAGCCGTCAGCCGTCAGCTAAAAGCTCACGCTACTTGAGGTGCCGCCAGCCGTCAGTCATTCGCTACTTGAGGTGCTGACGTAACAGAGATTAAACCAATTTTTACCTATTTTATTAAAAAGCTGATAACTGATAACTGATAGCTGAATGCTTACAAATTAACTTAAGTGAAATTAACCTGATCAACCTTAGCTTTTCTCAAGAGTCAATACTTTAGGAGTTACCCAATAACGTTAAGTCTTAACCTACGTTTAGGGTGCGTTCGCACCCTAAACTCATAACTCTTGACTAAACTATTGATTCTCAAGCACGCTTACCAACAAGCAGTTGTTTGAGGTTCCGACCCCGTGGCTCCTGGACAAATACCAAAGGTAAAAGGGTAGCCAATCGCAGGGCTGCTGAGAGGGCAAATAATGTTGGCAAACCACCGAAGTGAGGTAACTCGGCTAAAAAGCCACCAAATGTACTACCTATAGCACCACCTAATCCAGCTGATGCTGCAGCCGCCGCAAAATATGTGGAGGGTTTGTGGACTGGTGAGATCTCCACTTGGATGTTATTGGCACACAGGTCAATGGCTGCCACAGATGAACCTGTCGCGAAGAATAAAAGGGGTAGCCAAACCCAAAGAGCGAGAGTTGTTGGGCTGCTGATGCCAAGCCAAAGTAAGGGAATCACAGATAGCATGATCACAACAATCATTAGTACTGGGCGATTCCCGATCAGGTCAGACAACTTACCCCAGTACATCAGTGTCAATAAACTTGCTCCAGCCATCAGACTCGTATAGAGGGTTACCCAACCAACATCTAAGCCCAAATTGTCGAGCAGATAAACATTGAAAAACGGATTGCTGAGGGTGAAGGAAAAAACCCACAATCCAAAGAAGAGTACAAAGATTAGGAAGTTTGTATCTTTCAATAAGGCAACATAATCAGAAGGTGTGGGTTGATCCTCAGACTCTAAGGTTTCACCAGTAGTCTCATCAGTCTTCGCAGTCTTTTTTGAAGGTATCTGAGGAGTGACATCTACCATGAAGAACTGAAAAAGTAAACTGAGTATTCCAGCTATGATAGCCAAAATCAAGATTACGCCGTAGCCTTGAACTTGGCCACCTCCCCAGGTAGAAACAATATATCCGAGTAGGGGAACACACAGTAGGTTGGTTAAATGATTAAAGCTATTGCGCAGTGCAAAATATCGCCCTCGCAGGCGAACAGGAACTAACACCGCCATCCAGCTAGCCCAAGAGGGACTACCCAAAGCTCCAAAAATGTGAGTGATCAGGTTAATCGCCAGTGTACACAACACCAGATGATGAGCTGGAGCCAGACCAGTGCAGAACATCCCAATTCCTGCTAGGACAAATAACCACAGTAGTCGTGAAGGAACGAAGGTTTTCAGGATAAACCAGTGGCGACTGTAGGATCGATCAGATAAATAAGCACCAATAGGCTGTAGAAAATTCGCGAGTAGAGGTATTCCTGTGAGAATACCGATTTCAAAGTTGCTAGCCCCCAGTTGCAGCAAGAAGTTAGTCAGCAAAACCTCAGCCGTGACACAGCCAAAGAAGGTGGAAAACACACCGTCAATGTTGGCAGCCCTTAAGCTAGAGCGAATCTCTCCCTTGGGAATTTTTTCAGTAGGGCTAAGCGGCGGTCGTGCTTCCTTGTTTAGGGACTTGAGCAAATCTGGCAATCGCGGCAAAGACGGAGCTTCTGGGGCGACATCGGATATGAGTCTGAGCATAGCGGTTCAGGTAGCTAGATAGAGAGGACTTAAATGGCGAAATGGAGACGAGTAAATCGTATTGGTTCAGGTAGCACCTGTACTGGATCGGCAGGCAGGTCGAAACTCCTATGCCATATCCTCCCTACAGCATCCCCCTTCTTGATGGGCGTAGCGTGCCCATAGCGTAACCCTCTTGGCTTGCTCTTAAATCCCCCCTATACCCTCTTTTAAAACCCCCTTCGGCTAAAAGGGGTTTTAAAAGAGGAGTCTATGCCATTTAAATCACGAGGGAAGTAAGACTTGCTTACTCTCGCAGAAGACCTACCATAGCCTTCCGTACTCTTGGTAGAGTCCGGCAAGGTCTAGCTCCTGCGACATCTGCTATACACTCCGGTAACCCTTACTTTTCGAGAAGGGCTACCTTTCAATAACACTTATTCTCTAGCCTTCACCCAACCCCTTAGAAATACGAAAAGTATTACTCTTCGAGCATCCCTAAGGGTTACTTCCTAAGGGCTATGCCCTACGGGGAGAGCTATGGTCATGACGGGGTATAGCAGCGGAGGCTACGCTATTCAATTAACGGGGGAGCAAGGGGGCTAGACATGGATCATGAGGAAAAATCACGCCAATGCCTTATTCCCTTGTTTAGGAATCCCGATGTAGCCAGAATCGATATCTACATATCAATATCTACATATCAATATCTACATATCAATACTGACCGAGGTACAGCTGTTGCCTTTTTTATCCCTGGGGCAACAGGGTACCTTATACATAATATCTCAAAAAAATTAAAATATTGCAACAAAAATACAATTAAGTATATTGACGGAAATCTTTCATCTGACAGATCGTGCGCAAGAGCTCCCACTACCTTGCTACGGACAAAAAAAAGGCGGGATCGCCTTCATAGTCTTGATCTCCGGTTTGCGTAGTTGAGTCAGTCAAGAGTGTAGCCCTGATGGGGATCATGGTTAATCATAATTAAAGCTAAAGATAAGTGGTGGTATAATAAGGATAAGCAATAATAAAGTTGGCTACTAACAGCTAGCTTTACCCCAATAAATATGGCTAGTAACAGCTTTACACCTTAAGAAATAAGGACACCTTAAGAAATAAGCTGTAGAAAGCCATCTTGGACACCTTAAGAAATAAGCTGTAGAAAGCCATCTTGGATGTCGAGTTATCTCAAGAACCATATCTTCATCTGTATTTACTAATTATTTCTAGGTATATAGCCACCTCCTCAGACGGGAAATAAGTTTTCCAGGGGAGGTGCCCTTGCCGTCCTTACTTATCATGAAGCAAATCCTTTCGAGATGTCTAATTTTACTATCTCTAATTCTGTTCCTAACTGGCTGTAGCCGCAGTATCGCCAGTGACATTTCTACTGTGACCCTCAGCGGCTGGCAGAGCAGCCCGAAGGAAAAACAGCTCCTTGAGCAGGTACTGAGGGAGTTTGAAGCATCACATCCTGGCATAAAAGTCAAGTTTGAAGTGATCACTGACCAATATATGGATGTCATTAAGACTCGGTTGATTGGTGATGCTGCTCCTGATGTCTTCTATGTAGACGCCCTAGATGCTCCCTTACTCATGAATCATGGCGTTTTGGAGCCTCTTGATGATTACATCACTGAGGACCAGGACCTAGATTTAGATGACTTTGCTCCCCATCTCTCGGAAGCCTTCCAATCCTTAGGCAAAACCTACGGATTGCCTAAGGATTTTACAACCCTTGCCCTTTTCTACAATCAAAAATATTTCGATCAACTCAGTATAAGCAACCCTCCCCAAACCTGGGAAGAGTTAGAGGACTATGCCAAAAAATTGACCAGGGATACAACTCACAATGGCAGGGTTGACATATATGGATTAGGGATCACGCCAGAACTCTCTCGTCACTACTTCATGATCAAAGCCTTTGGCGGTGAGTTAGTTGACCAAAAAGGCGAGGCTGTCTTCGCGACTCGGCAAAGTCTATCAGGTCTAACACCTTTGATGGATATGTATCGAGAAAACCATTCTGCTGCCATACCGTCAGACGTTGGAGCTAGTTCTGGGAGCGAAATGTTTGGCCAAGGGAAGGCAGCAATGGTTATTGAAGGTAGCTATGCGATTCCTTACCTACAACAGACATTTCCCAAAATTGAGTTTGCCACTGCGGAAGTTCCCAGTATTGGTAACCACAAAGGAAGTATGGTTTATACCGTTGCTTATGTCATGAATAAGCAAGCCAAAAATAAAGAGGCTGCCTGGGAACTGATTTCTTATTTGACTGGCAAGGAAGGAATGAAAGCTTGGGCGAACGGAGGATTGGCAATCCCGGCTCGGAAATCAGTCATATCAGAACTTGGCTATGAACAAAATCCTCTTTACACCCCCTTTATTGCTGGTGCTGACTACGCCACGATTTGGCAAGAGGATGAAAAATTGCCAATATTTATGACCCATTTCGACAATCAGTTTCTTAGTGCTTTACTGGGTGAGCAATCCTTGAAGTCAGCCATGAAAAAAGCACAACAAACTGCTAACAAAGAAATTCAAGCGAGTAACTACTAACAAATGTCACTAGCTAAAGCTAAACTTGGAGTTGACCAAAACGTCAAATCGAGGGATGTCATATTGAAGAGATTTTGGCAGAAAGCCAAAGTTAGGGAAGCTATATCTGGCTACCTCTTCATGGCTCCTACTATTCTAGTTTTAGGAACCTTTTTGATTGCACCAATTATCTATGCAATCTTCCTTTCCTTCCATAAAGTTGAGATTTTAGGAGGCCTGAGTTACCGATTTGTCGAGTTAAAAAATTTCCTCCGTACCTTTGAGGATGAGCGAGTTTGGATTGCGCTAAAAAATACAATTGAGTATGTCATTATTGTTGTTCCTTGTCAAACAATCCTTGCTCTGGTTTTAGCTCTAGTCCTCAATAAAGAAATTAAAGGAAAAAAATGGTTCAGGATTATTTTCTTTCTCCCGACTGTCACTTCATCAGCGGTTTTAACCCTGATATTTATCTGGATTTATAATTCTAATGGTCTACTTAATGGATTACTAGACTTCTTTGGTTTACCGACCTATAACTGGCTAGGAGACCCAAGTGTGGCTCTCAAATCCATTATGATAATGAATATTTGGTCTACAGCACCGTTTTTCATGGTGATTTACCTGGCAGCGCTGCAAGATATACCTAGGTCCGTTTATGAAGCGGCAAAACTTGATGGGGCCAATGAGTTCGATCAGTTCATAAATATTACCGTGCCTTTACTCAAACCAGTTACATTTTTCGTTATGGTTATGGGTATCATTGGCACGTTTCAGTTATTCGACCAGTCTTACATCTTCTCGGGTGGCACCGGTGGTCCAAACAACTCAACCCTGACGGTTGTGCTTCTGATCTACCAGTATGCGTTTAGAAGTCTGGATATGGGTTACGCCGCTGCACTGGCATTAATGTTAGCTGGTGTAATTCTAGTGACAACACTGATTCAACGCGGCTTCTTTAGAGAAGAAAAAGCGAATTAGGAGATCAAAGAAGAGTGAATAATTTTCGTTGGATCAGAGGGATATTTTATGGCATTCTTATCCTCTATGCCATTATTACGTTTTTACCTTTTGCTTGGGCTTTATCAGCCTCCTTTAAACCCCTTGAGGAAATTATCGCTGGCGGGTTGAATTTTATACCCCATGATTTTACCTTCGATAACTACCGCAATATTTTCATTGAATCCCCTTTGTTTGGGCGCTGGTTTTTAAACAGTGTCTTGGTTGGTGTTTGTGTAACAGGCTTGAATATTATATTTAACTCAATGGCAGGTTATGCCTTAGCCAGAGTTAAGTTTCCAGGTAATTCATTATTGTTGGGAATAATCTTGGCAGTTTTGATGATTCCTGGACAAGTCACCCTAATTCCTGGTTATTTAATCTTAAAGTCTTTGGGATGGCTGAATACCTACCAAGGATTGATTGTACCGAGTGCAGTGAATGCCACCTTTATTTTTATGATGCGGCAGTTCTTTATCAATTTTCCTAAGGAACTTGAAGAGGCTGCTGCCTTGGATGGATTAAGTCGCTGGGAAACCTTTTGGCAGGTTGTCCTGCCTTTAGCCAAGCCAGCTTTGGCAGCACAAGCGATCTTTATTTTTATGGGGTCTTGGAATAATTTCTTAATGCCCCTAATGATTACCTCTGACCCAGGAATGTTTACGCTTCCCTTAGGTTTAAATACCTTTAAGGGGCAATACATTAGTTATTGGAACTACATTATGGCAGCCTCAATGGTCTTTACTATACCGGCTTTGGGGATTTACGCCTTCTTCAATCGTTACTTTATCTCTGGGGTAACATTTACTGGCTCTAAAGGATGAGCTGGTGAAAGGGTAAAGGGTCAAGTCCCACTACACACAGAGAAACGGATATGCCAATGGCAAGGTCAAGAGCTTCCCGCTTTTAATGCAGCGAGGTCTTGGGGGTAACCCCAAGACCTCGCTTTTGTTTTCGTCAACCTGTGAATTTTTGGAAGATTGACTATTGACTTTGACTTTTAACCTCAAGGACTCTCAACCTTGGCCTTTTGGCCACGGGTGCGCGTTCAACTATTAACAACCATTAACCCTGATGTACTATTTTCTGAATCTGTTCAGGAGTCAGCTGCTCAACATTATTAAAAACCGCTGTTGCACCAGCAGCTTTTAGCCTCTCTCCATAAGCCTCCCGGTGTTCTGGTATCTCCTGCACATGAGGGGGTAAAATCCCTACCCCAACCCAAACTCGTTCTGGATGAGAGTCTCTGGCTTTTTCAACAGTGTACATGTCAGCAACTGTGTCACCAACGTAGATAACTGGCAATTTCACCTTAACTTGGTGGTTCTGTTCTAGTTGTAGAACTACGGCAAACAGTCCTGTAGGGTCAGGCTTACCAGGAGCATCTTCCATCGCAATTAAAACAGGCCGTTCGAGACCAAGTCGTCCTTCTAGGGCATAGTTCGCTTCCTGTCGTGTTGCCCCACTGAAAAAACCCCAAGGAATCCCTGCTGTTGTCAAACTCTGTAAATAACTGGGTTGTAACAATAACGGTTCGTCACAAATGTACCCAGTCCAATGGTTGGGATCTGTTCCTCGATAGCGAGAATTGAAAAAATCAACAAGGGCTTCATAGTCGAGAGAAAAATGGGATCTCGTTTTTCCTTGAGCCTCAAAGTAGCGATAAACTAATTCTCGCGATGCATCCCAGTCGTTATTCCATAGCCCTTCTGATTTGAGTTGGTCAATCTCTACCATCGTGGGTCGATAGGCACCACCAGTGTAATGGTCTACCGTATCTGCGATCGCTCTACGGTAAGAACCACTAACGTCACGCACCACGCCGTCAATGTCGAACACCACTATGGCATTAAAGTTAGGAATAAATGTTTCTGAACTAGGCATCATGCACGCTTGGGCTAGTTGAGCCAATATTGCTGATCAGCACCAATACTACCAACTATTTAACTACAAACCTATCCCTGAATCTTGATCAAGAACAGTCTTCTTGCGCTAAAATCATCAATTGTACAATAGATTATAGTTAAAGATAACCTGGGATATCTGAGGGAGGCCTGATTGTCAAAATTTCTATTAAAAGTTCTCTGGCTAGATGAGAATGTAGCCCTGGCAGTTGATCAAATTGTCGGCAAAGGCACCAGCCCATTAACTTGTTACTTTTTCTGGCCCCGGAACGATGCCTGGGAACAGCTCAAGGATGAGATGGAAGCCAAACACTGGATTACTGAAGCTGATCGCATTGAAATCCTCAACAAAGCCACTGAAGTTATTAACTACTGGCAAGAGGAAGGTAGGCGTAGACCTATGTCTGAGGCTCAGGCTAAGTTCCCGGAAGTCGTTTTTACTGGTAGTGCTTAATCCAGCCTTGCTGATTAATCTAATGATTGAGGGGAATTGGGAATTGGGAATTGGTAACTGACCACTCATCCGACCATCGTTGAGATGATTCCTTAGTTGAACAACGTCCTTAATCCAATTACCTTAATCCAATTACCTTAATCCAAGCAAAAGACTGACCTTGACCAACTCCAGACGCTCCCCTACCCCCCTGTTTCGGGGGGTGTGGAGAGCGCGGAGCTTATAAGGTTTACATGCCTTCCTTACTTCGTTTACGGGGTTAGAATTTACCCTTGTGTTACTACACCATGCCACCAGCAGCTTGAAAGCGAGCACGGGCTTTCTTATAGGCTTGAGTTGCTTGGATTTTTTCTTGGGTATTCTCCTCGTTTTGAAGTTCTTCTAGACGAGCTTTTGCTTCGTTGAACTCAACACCTGCAGCATCCTTGTCAATTTCATCTTTGGACTCAGCACCATTGACAAGAATCGTCACTTCATTATCTTCAACTTCCACAAATCCACCCATAAGAGCAATTGGTATCCACTCTTTGTCTGAACGAATTCGCATCACACCAGTATCCAGCGCTGATAACAGAGGAGCATGATCACTCAATATCCCAAGCTGACCGGTAGTGCTGGGTAAAATTATTTCCTGTGCTTGGTCATCCCAGACGGTTTTGTCGGGAGCAATAATACGAACAGTTAAAGCCATCAGCAGAATCAATTGTGTTTGTTGGACTTTGGCAGTTTAGCAGGTTGAAAGTTACAGGTTACAGGTTAACTGGTTGAAGGTTAATTGTTACAGGTTAATTGTTACAGGTTA
Organism: Moorena sp. SIO4A1; assembly: GCF_010672065.1. Lineage (NCBI taxonomy): Bacteria > Bacillati > Cyanobacteriota > Cyanophyceae > Coleofasciculales > Coleofasciculaceae > Moorena > Moorena sp. SIO4A1. The sequence goes on from NZ_JAAHHX010000008.1 coordinate 10,006, forward strand.
ATTGTTACAGGTTACAGGTTAACTGGTTGAAGGTTACTAGGTTGCTGGTTACTGGTTACTGGTTACTGGTTACTGGTTACTGGTTACTAGGTTGCTGTTTAAATACCAAACCTTGGCCTTTCGGCCACGCTACGCGAACAACCTTGATAACCTTGGCCTTTCGGCCACGCTACGCGAACAACCTTGATAACCTTCAACCTTCAACCTTGATAACCTTCAACCTTCAACCTTGATAACCTTCAACCTTCAACCTTGATAACCTTCAACCTTCAACCTTGATAACCTTCAACCTTCAACCTTGATAACCTTATTAGCATCAAACCTGACTTAACTCTTTAGTTTTTCAGCTTTAGCGATCGCTTGATCAATACTGCCCACCATGTAGAAGGCTTGCTCGGGAAGGTCATCCAATTCGCCCTTCAGAATCATTTGGAAGCCTTTGATAGTATCGTCCAAGCTAACATACTGACCAGGAGAACCAGTGAAGACCTCAGCTACAAAAAACGGTTGAGACAAGAAGCGCTCAATCTTGCGGGCGCGAGCCACCGTTAGTCTGTCATCCTCGGACAATTCATCCAAGCCCAAAATCGCGATAATGTCTTGGAGTTCCTTGTAACGCTGTAGAGTTGCCTGCACAGAACGAGCTGTTCCGTAGTGGTCTTCTCCCACAATGCTCGGTTGCAGCATAGTTGAATTAGAATCGAGGGGGTCCACAGCCGGGTAAATTCCCTTAGATGCTAGGCCACGGGACAACACTGTTGTACCATCTAAGTGAGCAAATGTAGTTGCTGGGGCTGGGTCGGTCAAGTCGTCAGCTGGCACATATACTGCCTGAATCGAGGTAATTGAACCCTCGTTAGTGGAGGTAATCCGTTCTTGCAGAGCACCTACGTCTGTTCCCAAAGTTGGTTGATATCCTACAGCAGAAGGCATTCTTCCCAAAAGAGCAGACACTTCCGAACCGGCTTGTACAAATCGGAAGATGTTATCGATAAACAGCAACACGTCCTGCTTGTTCACATCCCGGAAGTACTCAGCCATGGTCAAAGCTGACAGACCCACCCGCATTCTCGCACCGGGGGGTTCGTTCATCTGACCATAAACTAGGGCAATTTTCGACTCGTTTAGATCATCCGGGTTGATTACCTTGGATTCCATCATTTCGTTGTAGAGGTCGTTCCCTTCACGGGTACGCTCTCCTACACCGCCAAATACTGATACTCCACCGTGTTTCGTGGCGATGTTGTTGATCAACTCCATCATGATCACAGTTTTGCCGACTCCAGCGCCGCCAAAAAGACCAATCTTACCACCGCGTCGATAGGGAGTCAGCAGGTCGATTACTTTAATACCCGTTTCGAATACTGAGGGCTTGGTTTCCAGCTCGGTTAACTTGGGAGCAGGGCGGTGAATTGGGAAGCGCTCCTCAGATTCTGCCGGTCCTCTGTTATCTACTGGTTCACCCAAGACATTGAAAATCCGTCCTAAGGTAGCCTTGCCGACGGGTACACTAATGGGGGCACCAGTATCAATAACTTCCATACCCCGCACCAGACCGTCTGTACCACTCATGGCAACAGAGCGCACTTGGTTATCCCCGAGAAGCTGCTGCACTTCGCAGGTCACAGCAACATCTTGTCCAGCTTCATTTTTGCCTTCAATTCTCAAGGCATTGTAAATCTGCGGCATTTTGCCGCTGGGAAACTCTACGTCAACAACCGGACCGATAATTTGGGCAATAGCGCCCGTGTTTGTTTGTTCTGCGGTGCCTACCATATTGCGCTTATTTAGTCAAGCTATTGTTACAGATTTTGGAAAACAGTCTTAACATTTAGTAATGCCACTCTCAAGATTACCATTGTTAGGGTTCAACCGTATCGGAAGTTGATCCCAAATTAAATATAAACACGACTCTAGCTTCCATCCCTTAGGGGTGACCATAGGAGGAGACCTTGGTTCATAATCACCTTCAAAGGTGATCCGATAATTGTTCAGCCAAGTAATAGCCTCAATTTAGCTAGACACCCCAAACCGGTTTACCCCACAACCGGCCTACTTTTGAAGTAGCTTGTCACCCCTTCAGCTACTAGAGACTTACTCTTCTTCGTCTTGAGTGAAGCGTTGGTATTCTTCCTTTAGTAGTTTTTCCTTAACTCGTCGGATGGGTAGATTAGCAATTAGTGCTGTTGCCCGTTGGTTGCTTTCTAAGGAAAACTCTGACCCATCGGGATCAATCTCAACGTAGCGAGAGACCACCTCCAGGATGTCTTGCCGCATCGACTCCACCATTTTAGGACTCAGGTCAGAGCGATCGTGGGCAATTACCAGTTGGAGGCGGCGCTTAGCCTCCTCACGGCTGCTTTGAGCACTCCTCCAGGAAAAAAGTTGTTCTAGAATTTCGATAATCATGGGGCTTTTTGGAGTAGTGAATAATCACACAGGGGGAGAAGGAAGAGGCTCTTTGGCAAAACTAGTTGTTGGCAATTCACAATGTAAAACCTTATCTGAACAGGCGGCGTAAGCGGCTGATTAGGTTGTCGTGTTCTGCCATCAGGTCGAGGAAGGAAATATTTGCACCTTCTAAGCGTGCAGCAATGTTTTCAATGGCAATTCCAGGCAGGGTTTTCTTTTCTGATAGGATTAAAGGTTCACCCTGATTACTGGAGACAATCACCCGTTCGTCTTCGGGGATAACACCAATTAGGGGAATAGCAAGAATTTCTTGGACGTCTTGAACTGACATCATCTGATCCGCTTTTACCATTGTGGCTTTCAGGCGGTTGACAATTAGGCGGGTATTTTTAATTCCTTCCGCTTCCAGTAAGCCAATCACTCGGTCAGCATCCCGCACTGAGGTAATCTCTGGTGTAGCAACGATTAGGGCTTCAGTAGCTGCCGTAACCGCATTTTTAAACCCACTTTCGATTCCTGCTGGACAGTCCACCAAGATGTACTCGTAATTCTTGGCTAACACCCCCAACAACTTTTTCATTTGGTTGGGGTTAACGGCTTCTTTGTTACGACTTTGGGCTGCAGGTAACAGGACTAGTCCTTCCTGCCGTTTGTCTTTGACCAAAGCTTGGTCTAAGCGGCACTGACCTGTTAAGACTTCAATAGCCGTGTAGACTACGCGATTTTCTAGTCCCAACAGCAGGTCTAAGTTTCTCAAACCAAAATCTGCATCCACTAAGGCAACTCGACGACCCAAACGAGCTAGGGCTAAACCTAGATTGGCGGTAATGGTAGTTTTACCCACCCCTCCTTTGCCAGAGGTGACAACAATAATTCGACTCATGAATTCAACGACAAGTGGGTTTTAGCAACATCAGCAGCTCTAGCAATACGAATTCCAAGGGAAGTCACGTAAGCTACTTCAGGATAGTACTGAAGTGGCGGTGTCTCCGGTGCCCTAGCTACAGCATCAGCAATCCGCAACTGGGTGGGTTCCATTTTTAATGCCATAATCCGACATTTTCGATTACCATTCGCACCGGCGTGGGCAATGCCTCGTAGATGCCCCCAAACTAAGATATCCCCAGCTGCAATCAATGCACCACCAGGGTTCAAGTCTCCTATTATAACAATAGTGCCAGGGTGACGAATCTCTATACCAGAACGCACGGTCATTTGTAAGTACAGAGGTTCTGCGAGTAATTCAGTAGGTTGATCAATCTTTTGATTCAAAGAGTACTTAGGGGTTTCTTGTTCTACTGAGTACCCAGCAGCTGCAGCAGCCACAGCAGTTTGTCGGCGCGTGGTGTAGACTCGCTTTAGCCTTAACTGGACTTCCCCAAGGGCATCAGCGATCGCTTGTAGCTTCATCCCATCCAGCAATTGATCCCCAGCCATCATATGGACACTGGATTCAGGCTGCCAAAAGCGCTCTCCAGCATTGAGGCGATGCTTGAATTGTTCCCATAGGTCCGACCAATTGGCAGTACTAGGGTTTTTAGTGGCTGGTGGCAAGATCAACAACAGCCGTTTCCCCTCACTTTTTAAGCGAACTTGCCCTTGGCAGTTAACTACCGAGTTGCGGTCGTCGGAAACCGTTGAAACTGGTGATGGTTGGGCAGAATCAGAAGTCATGCAACAAGGAGCTAGATTAGTTAACGCACCGAAGATAGATTCTTCCGTGATCATACCTTCTTCAGCAAGTTCTGCTGGATAACTGTTGAGAATTTTAGCTAATGGTGGTGTAGGGCAAAAGGGCAAGATACTTAAATAGTGCTATTGCTCTGTCACCCCAGACCCACACTCGATATCCTGTCAAGCATTATTACTCTCCACTCAATCGACGGTAAACCGTGACCAAGCCATTCACATCTCCCACATTGCCAGGAAATAGCACTACAGGTAAATTAGGAAACTGGGGATGGTCAGCAGAGGTTCGCACCATTGAGCATCCAGGAAGGATCTGACCCAATAGTCGTGCTGACCTCAAAGCCAGACCAGTACTTAAGACATCATTGGAGGTAATACCCCCTTTACTGATTAAAAACCCAATATCTTTAGGTAATCCCCTCACGATATCCATCAATAAGCCTGAAACTACTGCTCCAAAGGCCAGCCGTTTCTGCACATCCTCAAAAACCAATTCCTGACGAGAGGTATAAACCACCGGTGTCTTACCAGCACTGTGAATTTCCTGAACCCGCTCGAGAATACTTGCCAAAAGTTTTGCCCGTTGCTGTTCGGATTCATCTAGTAAATTGGCAACATTTACCTCAATCCCCCCAATCCCAGATGCTCCCAATAGCTGCTCCAGCTGCTGGGTAGTCTTTTTAACGTGGGAACCCACAATCACAACTCCTGGTTTCCCCTCTCGGACATACTGAGCCATATCCATAGCGGCCACGGGTTGGGGGCCAAGACTAGCAAGGGAGGTTAAAATACTAGCAGCAGAGCGAAACAGAAAGCGTTTCCCTTGGGCAGCAGCCTTCAGGACATCTGCCGCAAATTGATCTAAATCCCCTTGGGTTTCCCCATCCACAACGCCACACTGGTTATTGGTAAGTTTGAGAAGGCGCTCCAAGCTACCGTTACGAATATCTGCTAGTAAAAACCGCTCGACCGCATCAGCCTTGATCTGACCTTTGGTCTTTTCTTGGACATAGTCGGGTAAATAACTATGGCGATATCCAAATACCGAATCATGGGCAAACTCGGTCTCATGCACTGGGGTTCTAATACCATCAATGATTAGGTAATGGACACTATCGATAGTGACTCGTCCGCCCTCAAAGAATGCGGGGACTAAGAAATGGGCATCAAATGGTCCGACTTCCTGGGCGATTACATCAGTTTCCACAGGATAATGCCCCCGCAAGGTGGAGTCAGAGCGACTGACTACCATAAAATCTTTAATTCCTTCAGCGTCTATGGCAATTTTGAGGTTATGGCAAACTTCCCGAGTCACAGTTGCTGCTTGCTCTGGGTTAAGAGCTCTGGTATTAGTAAGAATAAAAAAGATTGGGGAGTTATCCCTTAGTCCCAGCCGCAATGTATCCACATCCCAGTGCATCAGCAACAAGCAGCTGTGAACAGTCTGGGAGCCAGTCGGGTCATCATCGAGGACAATAATTTTTGGTTTTTTGGTCATTTCCCAAGCTTGTCATTAAAGTCAGTTATTTACCATAGTAATCGGGAATGGGTAATCGGGAATGGGTAATTGGTGATTGTTATAGCAATGCTCATAATTATTATAACATAAAAGTAAATTGATAGGGAGCTTGATAGCAGATAATCTATAACAATAATATCCCCAATCAAGTCAGTAAATTTTAGAGCATGTAATCGGAAGCATTAATGGAATCATCGTTATGATAACTGACAGATTAATTATGATTATAAACTACTAATTATTAAAATTATCTATAAAAATAGTTATATTTGATCCGGTTTAAAAAATCAGCTATAATTATAGTTATAGAGCAGTGCTAACTGATTATTGATAACTTATTGATAACTAGTTATACTTCCCTTATGTTCCCCGTTACCTATGTTAACGAGGATGTTAACGTTTAACTTATAAATTGCTATATAATAAGGGGTCACCAGGCAGCACTAACTTACAGTTTATCCACTATTTGTCCACTAGCTAGATTGTCGCTATAAATTATGTCAGACCAATCCCGTCCAGAACCACAAAGCACTTCAACTCTAGAAGAAATTCGCACCACACGGCTTGAAAAAGTTGAACAACTCAAAGCAGAAGGATTAATCCCCTATGCCTATAATTGGGAATCTACAGCTCAGGCTGCCGAATTGCAGCAAAACTATGCTGACCTAGGCAATAGCGAAGAAGTAGATGTCGAAGTTGCTGTTGCTGGTCGGATTATAGCTCGTCGTGTCTTTGGTAAATTAGCTTTCTTCAACATTCAGGATGAGACCGGTACAATTCAGCTTTACCTGGATAAAAAGAGAATCACTGCTAAAATGGCAGACCTTCCTAATGCTTTCAATATTCTCAAAAAACTCACTGATACTGGCGATATTATTGGGGCAAAAGGAACCATCAAGCGCACGGAGAAAGGGGAACTCTCGATCTATGTCAAGGAGTATGATATCCTGACCAAATCTCTGTTACCTTTACCAGATAAGTGGCATGGTTTAACGGATACAGAAAAGCGCTATCGTCAACGTTATGTTGACCTAATTGTTAATCCCGATGTGCGGGAAACCTTTCGTCGTCGTGCCAAAATCACTGCTTCTATTCGGCACTATTTAAACCAACAGGATTTTATTGAAATTGAAACTCCGGTACTTCAGAGTGAGGCTGGTGGTGCAGATGCCCGTCCTTTTATTACCTACCACAACACCTTACAAATGGACTTGTATCTGCGTATTGCTACGGAGTTGCATCTGAAGCGACTAATTGTTGGTGGTTTTGAAAAGGTGTATGAGTTGGGGCGTGTCTTCCGCAATGAAGGAATTTCCACTCGTCACAATCCGGAATTCACCATGATTGAAATCTATCAGGCTTACGCCGATTATAATCAGATGATGGTGTTGACGGAAAATCTGATCAGTAATGCTGCTAAGGAAGTGTTAGGTACACTAAGCATTAACTACCAAGGTGAAGTAATTGATCTAACTCCCCCTTGGCGTAAAGTAACGATGCACGAGTTAGTCAAAGACCAAACTGGTTTAGATTTTGATAAGTTTACCAACATTGAGCAGGCAAAAGCAGCAGCCAAAGATGCTGGTGTGGAGGTTCCCAATGATTGCTATTCTATTGGCAAATTGCTCAATGAAGCCTTTGAGCAAAAGGTAGAAGAAACGTTAATCCAACCGACTTTTGTTCTGGATTATCCTGTGGAAATCTCTCCCCTCACTAAACCCCATCGCTCAAAATCAGGTTTAGTGGAACGGTTTGAATTGTTTATAGTGGGAAGAGAAACAGCAAACAGTTATTCTGAGTTAACTGATCCTATAGATCAACGGCAACGACTAGAAGCACAAGCAGCCAAGAAAGCAGCAGGAGATTTGGAAGCTCAAGATGTTGATGAAGACTTTCTGGCTGCCCTGGAGTATGGTATGCCTCCCACTGGTGGTTTAGGTATTGGTATTGACCGTTTAGTGATGCTACTGACTAATTCACCGAGTATTCGGGATGTGATTGCTTTCCCATTGCTGAAAAGTACCAGTGCTGTGATTAAATCCTTCGACTACGATGTAGACAAAAAAATTCTTCGGCTTGAATTTAATAATGGTAGTATCTACAAGTATCGAGATGTACCAGAGGAGATCTACAATGGTTTGAAAGATAATCCTTCTATCGGTCAGTATTTTAATACCCATATCCGCGAAAAATATGGCTTCGACCGATAAATTTAGTGTCAGGATTCAGCCCAAGGCTCATTAGCTATAACCTAGTGACTTGCTGTTGGATTATAAGTTTAGCGGTCAGATGAAAATTTAGTTCTTAATCAGCGATTAGCTAACCTTGTGCAAAGCTAATCGCTTGTAGGTTAGATAGATTAAAGTAAAGCATTGACAAATAAACAAAAATGTGCGTAGGTAAGGATTGATAGTGCGTTCGTGCTTTGCTAGACCAGGGATCACTAAATTCACGAGTCATTTATCAAAGACTTTTGAATTTTTCATTAACAATGAACAGGTAACAGTTAACAATAAAGAATTAGCAGTAAAACCTGTAGCTAGCTTGTAATGAACATACGCACTGTCTCTACTAAGCCCTTTACAGACCAAAAACCCGGTACTTCCGGACTTCGTAAGTCGGTCACCGTTTTTCAGGAGCCCCATTACCTAGAAAACTTTATCCAGTCTATCTTTGACTCCCTAGAAGGCTGTGAAGGTCAAACCCTAGTTGTAGGGGGTGATGGTCGCTACTACAATCGGCAAGCAATTCAGACCATTCTCAAAATGGCAGCCGCCAATGGGTTAGGTCGGTTGTTAGTCGGTTGTGGTGGTATTCTGTCTACCCCAGCAGCATCTTGTGTTATTCGCAAGCATAAGGCATTAGGTGGCATTATCCTCTCGGCCAGCCACAATCCTGGGGGTCCAAAGGGTGACTTCGGTGTCAAATATAACACCAATAATGGTGGACCAGCACCGGAAAAGGTGACGGAAGCTATCTATGCTCGGAGTAAAGTCATCGATAGTTACAAAATCCTGGACGCTGCGGATGTCAATCTAGACCGACCAGGTGCATTTACTCTGGGAACCTTGAGCGTTGAAGTGATTGACCCAGTTGAGCCTTATACTCAATTGATGGAGTCCCTATTTGACTTTGACCGCATTCACCAGCTACTAACCTCTGGGAAATTCCGGATGTGTATGGATTCATTACATGCGGTAACTGGTCCCTATGCCCATGCTATTTTTGAACAACGCCTAGGGGCACCAGAAGGTACAGTACTTAATGGTATACCGTTAGAAGATTTTGGCGGTGGTCATCCTGACCCTAATTTAGTCTATGCTAAGGACTTGGTGGATATTCTCTATGGTGATAATGCCCCGGACTTTGGGGCTGCTTCCGATGGGGATGGCGATCGCAATATGATCCTAGGAAGCTCGTTCTTCGTTACCCCCAGTGATAGCATAGCCGTGTTAACCGCCAATGCCCATCTCGTACCTGGTTATAGTCAAGGTTTAGCAGGGGTAGCCCGTTCCATGCCCACCAGTGCTGCTGTAGACCGAGTGGCGGCTCAGTTGGGTATTGATTGCTATGAAACCCCAACAGGTTGGAAGTTTTTTGGCAATTTATTGGATGCAGGTAAAGCCACTTTGTGCGGTGAAGAAAGTTTTGGCACTGGTTCTAACCATGTACGGGAAAAAGATGGGCTGTGGGCAGTGCTATTCTGGCTCAATATCCTGGCAGTGCGGGGTGAATCAGTGGAGCAGATTGTCCGTAGCCACTGGCAAACCTATGGTCGTAATTTCTATTCCCGCCATGACTATGAAGAGGTAGATGGGGCACGAGCTCAGGAACTGATGGAGCGTCTGCGTTCAAGTGTCCCAGACCTGAAAGGACAGCAATTTGGTTCTTACCAGGTAGAGTATGGTGATGACTTTAGTTACACAGACCCAGTAGATGGGAGTGTCAGCCAAAAGCAGGGGATTCGGATTGGCTTTACTGATGGCTCTCGGATTGTATTCCGCCTATCTGGCACTGGCACAAAAGGGGCAACCCTACGGCTCTATTTAGAGAGCTATGAGCCAGATTCCACTAAGCATGACGTGGATACTCAACAAGCATTGGAACCACTGATTTCCCTTGCTCATGAGATTGCCCAGATTCGGAAGTTTACAGAACGGGAGGTTCCCACTGTAATTACCTGAGGTAAAGAAAGGAACACGGGTAATAGGTAAGGTAATAGGTAATAGGTAATAGGTAATAGGTAATAGGTAATAGGTAATAGGTAATAGGTCAAACCCCGACCAGTTACCTATTACCCATTAGCCGTTACCAATGAGTAACTGTCTCGGTAATAGTGGATAGCCTAGATTTCAAGAGCAACAGATTTTTATTCCTATAAAAATTTTCATCATTGTTTCATTTAGCTCATTTCCACAGATGGTTTTTGGAGATTTCGTCCAATAAAGACCTAGCTGGCTAGGTTTTGAGATTTACTTTTGAACATTATTTATTGTACATTAGTGAATTTTTAAACTGATATTAAATACCCTTATGTTAACCTTTTCAGCTTTCCGTAACTCAGCATTATTCGAATGCTTACCTCTTTTATTCAAAAACACCTCAAGTAGCGTGCGTGGCACAGGCTTCGACGCTGGGAGGTAGCCCATTAGCTGATAGCTGATAGCTTACCCACTAACTGCTCTGAGGCACGGTAAAATTCCTCATTCATAATTATTAGCTGATTGATGTTATATAATAATTAGTTTTTGATCAGTACCAAGTAAGTAAAAATTTTATAAATTTTTATGAAATTTCCATGAAAATCCCTATTTTGATAGTGACATTTACGGATTTTTATGCCATTTATACTAATGGTAGGATTTTTTTTAAGTCAAAACGCAAAAAAAAATCTGAAGCCTAGAACCAAACTACTTTTTTGACTAGGTCATCTTTTAGGGATGAGATTTGATCAGGGAATGGTTAGCCAGTCAAACTCTAGAAAAGGCTTCAAAAAATTTATCCACTGGAACTGGATAAATTTGAGCAGGGCATCTTTGAACTATTAAAGGGGGTGTTTTCCCCTTATCCATATATCTAGAAACATGTATCTAGAAAGGTACTGTAGTCTAGATACATCGATAAGCATGATTAAATTTGCCCCAAAAGTTCACAGATAAAGTGCACAGACTCTTATCTCATCTCATCCTAGGGACATTGAGTAATGCCAGTTTAGTTACACATCCCGTGACTTACTAAGTTGGGATGGAATAATTAAAAATTTTTTGGTGCATTACGACGGAAAATAAAAGCCAACCACTGTAAACACAGATAACTTTTGGGAGAAAACTATCTTATGGTTCTGATTGAAGCTGAAAGCGATCGCGTAACGCTAATAAACTACCAGACAATTATTAAGAACGTTGCTTCAGGCGGTCAAGCTGTCCAGATATCAAACTTTAATGACCCGGTTGGAGAACCCGGTATACTTAGATTTGAATGGACAGCACAGGATGGACCGGCTGGTAAGTACGATATTAGTATTGCCTACTTTGACGAAGTGGATGGTAACTCTCCACTAACATTTAGCGTCAACGGACAGGAAGTTGGTACCTATGTTTATAATCTAAACTTACCTGGGATTACAGCTGAGCCAAGGAATTATGTCCCTTTAAGCGGTGCCAATTCCAGTGGCACACTAACTGCTCAGGCTAATCCAAATGCCATTTTTAAGGGCGTAGACCTTGTTCCAGGGGATGAAATAGAAATCTCGGTACTGGCAGATAGCAATAATCCTGAAATGAATTTCGAGCTAGGGCGACTTGATGCCATTGAAATTACCCCAGCTGAAATTACCCCAGCTGAAATTACCCCAGCTGAAGAGATTATCCCCAGTTTGGATCTGTTCTGGCATAATCCTGTCAGTGGACAAGTTGGTGTGTGGACTCTAAATCAACAGGGCACTAGCGTCGAGACCGCAGCGTTCATTACCGATCAAAGTGGTCAAGAGTTGTTGGTACCAGAGAACACTGGATTTGAAGCCCGTGGTGTTGTGGATTTAGGCGATGGTAACAGGAGTCCTCTGTGGCGTGATACGGTGAGCGGCGGTTTTGCTATTTGGAAGATGGAAGGCTCCGAGTTGCAGGAGGCAATAACTATTGACCCACCAGCAGATGGCCCAGGATCAAACCTTGAGTGGGAAATCCGTGGCACGGGAGATGTTAACGGTGGTGGTGGAGAAGAAATCTTCTGGTACAACACATCTACTGGAGAAATTGCTGTTTCGGAGATAGATGAAACCGGGTTTCAGAATGCTAGGTTTATTACGGATAGCAATAATCAGCATATGACCATATCACCTAATGATCCCTGGCAGTTAGTTGCGGCTGGAGACATGGATGGCGATGGTGACGCAGATGCTATCTGGCAAAATATGACTACCAAACAGTTTGCCTACTGGGAGCTTGATGGTCTTGATGGTACTGTTTACCAGGAGTCAGTGCTGATCAATTCCCGACCAGCAGACGGTGATTGGGAATTCCGTGGTGCCTATGACGCTAACAACGATGGTATTGATGATTTCTTCTTCCGTAATTCCATGACTGGAGACAATGGCATCTGGATGATCGAGAATAACTCAGTGAGTGATGATAATATTGTCGGGATCACTCCGGTCGAAGATACTAACTTCTCCTTCTACGTTTAGGATAGTCAGCAGCTAGCTTTACTGTTGTAATTAAAGTCAAGAAAAACCCACCCCTTGAGCGTAAGCAGAAGGGGTGGGCTGTTTGTTCACTTCAATCTGAGTCTAATATCTCCGAGTTTTAGGGCAAACGCATCTAATCGTCAGAAAAATTTTGATGATTCTTTGATTGAGCTGATTTCCATAGATGCTTTTTGGAGATTTCGTCAAGTCAAGACCTAGCTGGCTACATTTGAACATTATTTATTGTAAATTAGCTGAGGGGGTGACATGAGCCCTAAAAAGCTTAGTATATAAGGCTTTGATGCCAATGAGCTCAGGGAAGATACAGTCCCAAATTAACCCTCCTTTCATTTAATGGCAAGCTCAAACCCTTATAACATAGTCCAAGGTCGCGCCCAAAACAGAATGTATCTTTTAGGTGCGACCCGTGGCGAATTTAATTCGCCACGGGTCGCACCTCTGCATCGCTAAGTAACTTATGGGCTGAAATTATTACCCAGTAAGGATTTCAGCTTGCATGTCACCCCCCCAGGTAAATTAGTTAATTTTATTACTAATCTCAAATTTTGCACCACAGTAAATTGATTGGGGCAAAAACTTGTGTGCACACCTCAATGACTGAATGAAAGAGGGACTGAATGAAAAAGGTAATTCTTTAACCCGGATTTGGTATAACCCCTAACTGCTCTGAGGCAGGGGAAAATTACTCATTCATAATTCTTAGCTCACTGATGTTATATAATAATTAGTTTTTGCTTAGTACCAACTCAGTAAAAATTTAATAAATATTTATTAAATTTTAATTAAAATATCTAATTCCATAGTGACAATTACGGAATTTTATGGCATTTATACTAGTGGTAGGATTTTTTTTCAGTCAAAACGCCAAAAAAAAAATATGAAGCCTGGAACAAAACTAATTTTTTGACTAGGTCATCTCTTAGGGTTGGAATTTTATCAGGGTATCGTTAGCCAGTCAAAATCTAGAAAAGGCTTCAAAAAATTTATCCAGTTTCACTGGATAAATTTGAGCAGGGCATCTTTGAACTATTAAAGGGGGTGTTTTACCCTTATCGATATATCTAGAAATAGGTATCTAAAAACATGTATCTAGAAAGTTACTGTACCCTAGATACATCGATAAGCATGATTAAATTTTTCCCCAAAAGTTCACATATAAAGTGCACAGACTCTTATCTCATCTCATGGCAGGGACGTTGAGTAATTCCAGTGTCTTGATGCAGTCGCTCATGGGGGAAACCACGGCAGACCGCGAGTGGGGGAGACCCCCAAGACCGCACTGCCTCCCCAAGACCGTAATGGTGCGTTTGACCCGTAATTAAATTCGCCACGGGTCGCACCTCTGCATCGCTTTTGTAAGTGACACATCCCATAACTTAGTTAGTTGGGATGGAGTAATTAAAAATTTTTTGGTGCATCAGGACTGAAAAGAAAAGCCAACCAGTGTAAACACAGATAACTAACTTTTGGGAAAAAACTATCTTATGGTTCTGATTGAAGCAGAAGGCACTCGCGTTACGCGACAAAACTACGGCATAACCGGTTTCAACAATATTGATCTCGTTGCTTCAGGGGGTCGAGCCGTCGAGATCTCAAACTTTGATAACCCGCAAGGAGAACCCGGTGTGCTGACATTTACATGGACAGCACAGGATGGACCGGCTGGTAAGTATGATATTCGTATTGCCTACTTTGACGAAGAGGATGGGGAATCTCCACTGACATTTAGTGTTAATGGACAGGAAGTTGGTACATATGTTTTTAATCTAAACATACCTGCAAATACACCTGATCCAACAGCTGAGCCAAGGAATTATGTCCCTCTGAGGGGTGGCAATTCAAGCGGCACCCTAAGTGCTGAGGATAATCCAAATAAACCCCTTTTTCAAAACATAGACCTTGCTCCAGGGGATGAAATACAAATCTCGGTACTGGCAGATAGCAATAATCCTGAATTGAATTTCGAGCGAGGGCGAGTTGATGCCATTGAAATTACCCGAGCCCCCAGTGTGGATCTGTTCTGGCATAATCCTGTCAATGCACAAGTTGCTTTGTGGACTCTAAATGGCCAGGGCACTAGCGTTGAGACGACAGCGTTCATTACAGATCAAAGTGGTCAGGAGGTGTTGGTACCAGAGAACGCTGGATTTGAAGCCCGTGGTGTTATAGATTTAGGGGATGGTATCAGGAATCCTCTGTGGCGTAATAAGATGACTGGCGCTGTTGGGGTTTGGAACATGGAACGCTCCGAGTTCCAGGATGCAATAATTACTCAGGCACCAGCAGGTCAACCAGGATCAGACCTCAACTGGGAAATCCGTGGCACCGGAGATGTTAACCGTGATGGTGCAGAAGAAATTTTCTGGTACAACACATCCAGCGGAGAAATTGCTGTTTGGGAGATAGATCAAAACGGATTTCAGAATGCTACCTTTATTACGGATACCAATCTTAACAAGATAATAATATCACCTAATGATCCCTGGCAGTTAGTTGCGGCTGGAGACATGGATGACGATGGTGACGCAGATGCTATCTGGCAAAATATGAATACCCAACAGTTTGCCTACTGGGAGCTTGATGGTACTGTTTTCCAGGAGCCAGTGCTGATCGATGCCCGACCAGCAGACGGTCCTTGGGAATTCCGTGGTGCCTATGACGCTAACCGAGATGGTATTGATGATTTCTTCTTCCGTAATTCTGTCACTGGACAAAATGGCCTGTGGACGATCGAGAATGACTCACTTGGTCAGATTGTCGTTATCGATACGGTTCCAGATCTCAACTTCTCCTACTACGTCTAGGATAGTCAGCAGCTAGCTAATGGAACTTGCGTGTAAAAAAAATACCAATTAAAGTAGGGTGGGCAAAGTAATATAATTTAGAATAATCAAAAGAAACAAGCTGTTGTTGCCCACCCTACAAGCTAAAAACTGGTATTTTATTTTTTGGCTACTCTCTTACTATTGTAATTAAAGTCAAGAAAAACCCACCCCTTCTGCTTACGCTCAAGGGGTGGGTTGATTGTTCACTCAAATCTGAGTATAATATCTCCGACTGTTAATCACTTCGTAGTCAGGTAAATCGTTAATTGTTAGTTAATTGTTAGTTAATTTTTATAGCGGTTTGCGATTTTTTAAGTACATAGTTATGGGTTTTTCTGGAGCAGGGAACAGGGAGCAGGGAACAGGGAAAACAATCCTGTGTACCTGATAGTTATGCAAACCGCTATAGTTAATTGTTAGTTATTAATTTAAAACTTTCAATTTTCAATTTATTGATAACATTATTATGTGGGTTTCAGTGGTAATAATTCAGTTAAAGACCAAATACTTAGGTTCAGTTGCTCAGCAATTTGTGCCTCAAAAGCGTGAATTGATATCGAAATCATGGAGTCGGTTTACGATCCCAGTCAACGGATGTGGTTTTTAATTCCCGACCACCCCACATTTCCGTCTCGAAAGTAGCACTTTCTCCAGCACTGAGGTTAGGGGGATTGGTGTACATGGAGCTGGTGCCAATTACACTGCCGTCATCATCCAGAATTTCATAATTTACTCGGGTCGAGTAGACAGTGACTGATTACACCCAAAGATAGAACTACAGACGAGATCGCTACTTTACTACGAAACATGATCAGTCTCCTGGTTTGAACCTTGAAGTTTGTAATGTTAATACTGAGGTGTTTCGGTCATTGGCTGACTCGAATTCAACCTCTACTTACATTTCTGAAGCCCATCCAAGTTTTACGCAGTGGATTGTCTAATCTTTACAAAACTAAAAAAAAAGCTCTGGTCAGACTTGGCATAAAAAGCCGGAAAAGTGCCTAAAACGTAGGGTGCGTCAGTAATGCACCCTACTCGTAGCATCAGAAGAAACCATGGCGACCAATGAGCAGATACCCTGAATGGGACCGAGTGCGATCGCTTTCAGCAGGTGATCAGCTTGGTTAGCAAATCCTGACCAGGTTACTCCTAACCCTCCCAACACAGGGTTAATATCATGTCAGGTTGAATACCCATAATTAAGGAGAGGGTGGGACCCACCCCTAACCCCTCCCAGGAGGGGAATGTGGGGAGATTGGGAGATAGGGAGATAGGGAGATTTTTCTTAAGGGTAATTATCCCGACATGATATAAGGATAGGGTCTGATTACAATCAGTAGGATGATGGTAAACACTGATTGACTCTTTGACACGGACGCGATCGCCTACTTTGATCTGGCTATGGTTATAAAGTTAGTGAAATACCAGTAACGATTAAATTGATCCATGTCAGAAACACCCCAAACCTCAGCTCAAATAGAGCTGGGTAGTACCATGGAAAGCCATGAGCTAACCGCCACCACGGCAAAATGGTTTGACTATCCAGTGCGAGTCCATCCCCACCACACTGACTATGCTGGTATAGTCTGGCATGGTACCTACATTCGCTGGATGGAAGAAGCGAGGGTGGAGTACTTACGCTCGATGGGTATGGATTATAGTGATCTCGTCAGGCTAGGATGCGATTTACCAGTAGTAGAACTTTCTTTACGGTATCACCGGGCAATGCCAATGGGCACAGCAGTAGTTGTCAAGACAGGCATCGCCGAAATGAAAGGTGTCCGTATGAACTGGAATTATAAAATTCAATCCCATGATGGCAAAGAACTTTACGTAACCGGTCGTGTGATTCTAGTAGCCGTTGACCGAGAGCAGGGTAAGATTATGCGCAAGTTACCACCAGTGCTAAAGGATTTATTAGAGAAGCTTTCTAGTTGAGGCAATGGAACTGAGGTTATTTTATGGTTATTTAGCAATATCAGCATATTGCCACGCTTGTTGATATTGCTGTTGTATAGTTTCTGCTTCTGCTGTTTTTCCTTGTGCTTGCAAACTTTTTGCTAAACCATGTAATGACCAACCATTTTCGGGATAAATATCTAAATCATCACGAAAAGCTTGTTCTGCTTGCTCTGGCTGATTGCCTTGTAGCAGGATTGTGCCTAGCAAATTACGGGTAGGAGAATACCAATCTGGTGGTTCAGTATAAACCAGCTTATCTTCTAGAGCAATAGCATTTTTTAAGTGACTAGTTGCTGTCGTGTAATCTTGCTCAAGAGTAGCAATTGAACCGGTTAAGACTTCAACGGCAATTTTAAGAACACTAGCAGTAGAATTAAAACTCCAGATTTTCAATTCTTCTAAATCAGGATCAGCCATTAAAGCTTGTAATTTAGCTAATTCTTGATTAGCTTCTTCTTTCTTACCTTGAGACGTGAAAGCCATACCTCTAGCATAATGCCAAACACCCGTAGCATATTTCATATCAGTTGTTGGTGCAGGTGTTTCTAGGATTTTATCCCATTTTCCAAAGCGCACTTCTGTATAAAGTGGAACAACATAAAAATGTTGTATTATACCAGATAAACTTGGATTACCAATCAGACTTGAATCAACTGCTGCTGTTTGTTGTGCTGCTTCCATTGCTATTTCACTTTGTCCACTCATTACCGCTGCAAACCAGAGGAAATGGTAGTTATGAGGAACATAACCAATAGTATAAATACTTTGAGGATGGGGGGATGCCAGATAGTTACGATCCGCCATAACTGCTTTTTGATTAGCAATAACAGCATCTTGGTAACGTCCGACTCGAATATAGATGTGAGAGGGCATATGGACTAAATGTCCTGAAGCGGGAACGAGATTGCGGAGATTATCAGCAGCTTCTATGGCTAATTTGGGTTGTTCTTTCTCAGTGGCATGGATATAGAAGTGAGTAGCTCCCGGATGCTTAGGATTTCTTTCTAAAACTGATTCTAATGTTGCTAAAATTGGCTTGGCTTCTGGTTTGAGTTCCCCATTATCTTGCCAATAGTCCCAAGGCATGGTATCCATTAGGGATTCTGCGTATAGAGTTGCGACATCTAAATCATCAGGATAATCTTGAACAACC
Source organism: Moorena sp. SIO4A1 (assembly GCF_010672065.1). NCBI lineage: Bacteria > Bacillati > Cyanobacteriota > Cyanophyceae > Coleofasciculales > Coleofasciculaceae > Moorena > Moorena sp. SIO4A1. The sequence goes on from NZ_JAAHHX010000008.1 coordinate 28,272, forward strand.
TGCTTCATTGCCTGAGCATAAGCTAGATCAAGGGAGGAACGATCTGCCATTGGTTGTTCCGAATAACGCTGTGCTAAAGCTTTAATATAAGCCTGTTCCTTTGGAGATGCCTTGTTACTTAGTGCGATCGCTTGTTGAATTGCTTGCCAAGCCTCTGATACTTGTTCATCTGCCATTGGTGCATTGATATTTGGTCCTTGAACATAAGCTAATCCCCAGTAGCACATGGCACAATTAGGATCTAGCCTACTTGCTTCTTTAAAAGCACGAGCAGCTTCAGCATGATTAAAAGCGTAGGCAAGAATTAAACCTTGATCAAAATACTTTTGAGCTAAGTCTGAGGTAGTGGAAATAGGGTAATGATAATTCCCAAGATTATCTATTAGTTCTACTCGTTCAATCTTTTCCTGGGCAGATGACGCTGAAACTGGAGGATTAAACAGGAAAGGGGATAGTAAATTAGGAATAATGATTAATCCTAAACCGACTATAAAACCTATAGTCAACGTTTTTAGCTTATGATTCATTTTGTTGTTCCTCATACAGTCCCCCATCCCTGTTGCATCAGTTAGCCTCAGAAAACTAAATTGCTGCATTTAGTCATTAGTCATTTGTCACCCACCAAAGTCTCTTGGTACTTACAAATGACCAATGACTAATTACTGTTAACCACAGCAGTGATGACTTATGAAATTGCAGGGCAATTCACATTTGTGCCACCTAAACCACAATACCCATTAGGATTTTTAGCCAGGTACTGCTGGTGATAGCCCTCTGCGTAATAAAACTCAGGAGCATCTATAATTTCTGTGGTAATATTACCATAACCGGCGACCTTCAGGGCTTGCTGAAAAGCGTTTTGTGAGGCTTCGGCTAGCTTCTTTTGGTCTTCAGAATAGGTATAAATTCCTGAACGGTACTGAGTACCAGTATCATTGCCTTGGCGCATGCCTTGGGTGGGATTGTGGCTTTCCCAGAAGACTTTCAAGAGTGCTTCGTAACTGATTACGTTTGGGTCAAATACCACCAGCACCACTTCATTGTGGCCGGTCATGCCTGTACAGACCTCTTGATAAGTAGGGTTAGGGGTAATTCCAGCAGCGTAACCTACTGCGGTAGTGAACACTCCCTCCTGTTGCCAGAATCGGCGTTCTGCTCCCCAAAAACATCCCATGCCAAACATCGCCATTTCCAATCCATCAGGGTAAGGGGGTTTGAGAGGATTGCCGTTGACGTAGTGACGCTCGGGTACTGGCATGAGTTCTGAGCGTCCCGGTAAGGCTTCCTCAGCAGTAGGCACAGTCAGCTTTTTCTTAAATCCGAAGAGTACCATTAGTTTTAAATTTTAGTTTTGATCAATGTCTGGACTTACTTAACATTTTGCAACATTTATGACCAAATTACTCCTTCGTTAGTGGTAACTACCAATAGACTGTTAAACAGCTATTGGCTAGCTACTAAGAACTAAAGACTCACAGGACTAAAAACTCTCCGACTCAGGAGGAGGAGGATTTAGTTTTTGCTAAACTACGATATTCCCAAGCTGGAACAAACTTAGGGTCTCGCCACAACCCTCGCCGATATCGTTTGGCATTGGCTTCAGCACTATCGACCATTTCCGCACTGGGGCAATCTTTCAGATAGGGGCGATATACCTGTGCTAGTCCTTCTTTAACTAGGACTTCCTGGACAAAGGTGCCATCGGTTAAGCGTACTTCACTGACGCTGCGCCCATAGCGGTCAGTATCAGTAACGGTCAAAACCACCTGATTATCGCTTTGTTTAACCAGTTCCTGAAGTCGCTCCTTGGCTTTATTTCCCCATTTGAATTGACTTTTGTCTACCAATTTGCGGCTTTGCTTCTCTTTTTTGGAATGGGCAATTTCTGGAGCGTCGATACAGGCAAACCGAACTTTGACATCCTTGCCAAACCTGTCAGCGACGAGAATGGTATCCCCGTCAGATACCCGTTTGACAGTGTAATTCCCGATTCCTAACTGGTCTAGAAGGGCGGCACATCCGAAGAGACTCAGGATTAGGACAGAGGCTACTATCCATTTGAAAATGTTTTGGATTAGTTGGCGAGTTGGATTCATGGTCAATTACTGTTGACGAGTGTACAATTTAGCTCAAAAACTCTACTTGTGTCCTATTCCCTGGTGCGACGTTCCGATCAATACTACTGTCACATCGAAATTACTGTATACTATTATATCAATCCGAAGTCAAACCTCAGAGAAATCCGTGTTACTCTGGATAACCTCTTCGCCATCTTGCGAGACTTCTCTATTTTTCCATACTTCCATTGGTTACATCCGTTAACCATCCGTTGCTCCAACTGACTACTCTCACAACTCCGACAGGGATGGCTATAGATTTGACTCTGTATTAATTGATGTTATCAAGATTCAACCCTAACTACTCAATATGATTATGGTGCTTAAAACGATAACTCTAGTGTCTTCAACTCTAGTTTATTCTCTGTTATTTCTCGGTTGTCTAGGGTTGCCAGTTCAAGCCCAATCGAACACTTTTTCCAATTGCGTTCTAGGCAATGACTTAAGTGGTCGTGATTTGAGCTTTGGTAATTTTAGTAACTGTAATTGGAGAAGTATTAATTTAAGAGGGGCTAATTTATCAGGGGCTTATCTAAATAGTATTCTACTGAACCCTAAACTTCAATCTTACCAACGACGGGCGACCGAAGAAGTAAGTTCTGATCTGACCAATGCGAATCTCCAGGGAGCAGATTTAACTCTCGCTAATTTACAACGAGCCATCCTGACAAATGCTAATTTAGTAGCTGCTCGTTTATTTGATGCTGACTTAACATCGGCTACATTGGAAAATGCTAAATTAGATAAGGTTTTTGCTCCTGTGGTTCTCTTATATGAGGCTAATTTAAAAGGAGCCACATTAAGTTTAGGGGATTTAACCGGTGCGAGCCTGGCTAGCTCTGATTTAAGTAATAGCTATTTGTATAGAACCAAATTAAGCTATGCTGACTTACAAAATGCTAATCTAAGTGGGGCTAATTTAACAGAGGCTAATTTAACAGAGGCTAACTTAACGGGGGCTAATTTAACTGGGGCTAATTTGACTGGGGCTAATTTGTGTAATGCGACTATGCCAGATGGTACAGTATCTCAGCAAGGTTGTCTGTAATTTAGTCGTAAGCATATGCGCTACTTGAGGTGCTACTTGAGGTGCCGTCAGCTAAAAGCTCACGCTACTTGAGGTGCTATCAGGCAAAGATATTTGGCCACGCTACGCGAAGGCTGACCGCTGACCGCTGACGACTGAATGCTTAGCTAATGGCTTACATTTTACTTATCAATACAATACTCTAGATTTAATAAAACATAGGGAAACAAATTTGTAAACCATCCCCCCCAAATTTCTTTAGCTTTTTCCCCTTCAATCAAGGAGTTGACAATACGTTGCCATTGCGGATCATGCTTAGGGAGAATCATGCCATAGAAATCACAGGTCAGTGGCTGAGCTGGAGATAAGGTGTACTGGGATGAGGAGAGTCCTTGTCTGGCTACTTCTCCAATTAATAAAATGCCATCGCTGGCAAAGGCATCAATATCCCTATTGACTAATGCTTTGACTCCTTGAGACCTACCTATGTCTCCAGGAAAAACTATTTTTTGAGCATTAGGATAGGTTTGGTCAATAAATCTTTCTGTGAGGCTACTAGGAAGTACTCCAATTTTTAAACTGTCAAGGCTTTCGTAACGATTGAAGACTCTCGGTTGTTTAGAATCGACTAAAAAGTGTGTGCCAGTAATAAAAAATGGTGTTGAAAATTTTATTCCATCAATCTCACTCCTAATCGTATTAGGGCCACACTCCAAATGTACAGCTTCATCTCGGACAATAGCAAAGCGATTTTATAAGGTTGATTGAATGGCAACAACGTCTAGTTCTATGGGTTTATTGAGTTGTTGTGCAACTTTGTCTTTTAAGGAATTGAGTAGGTCAAAGCAATACCCTTTCCACTCTCCGTTGGCATCAATGTAGCCGAAAGGAGCAGCATCTTTTCTAATACCAACTTTTATGGTGCCAGTTCGTTTAATTTGGTCTAAAACCGTTTCTGAACGCTTCGGTATTGGCTCAATGGCAAGTTGTGGTATGATACTTTCGGGAGCTTCACTGCCAAAGGATTCCTCTAGTTGTTCTGGAGTTAAAGATTTGACTAAATGTAACTCTAGAGAATTCTCAGAGAGCAATTTGGCATAGGTAACACTAAGGTAAGGTCGATATTGAACTCTCCCTGGTTTGAAAACACAGGGATTCTAAGCTGATTTCACTTCGCGGGTTAAAACCGCGCTCCGTGAAGTTGCTTCACGATACGATTTAGATAAAGAGTCTAATCTGTATCGTTGTGGCAGGTTCAAAACTGCTCTACAGACCTCGGCTAGGGGAAACCCTAGCTGTGTCTCTACTTTTCTGAGGATGTTACCAGCCCCATTGCAATCGGCGTTAATCAAATTACCTTTACTTGACAGATATTGTCCACGCTTTACTCTTTTTCCGCTTGCTGCCCACCCCTGCGCTTTGGCGCACGCTACGCGAACAGGTTTCGCGCCGAGCACAGGTAGGAAGTCACGATCTAAAAAACTAGCTTTGCTGGTGTAACTTTCCTCGGTCTCAACAAATTTAATACCGTACTCAATGCACAGTTGTTCTATCCTATTTTTTAATTTAGCAGTAGGGATTTGAACGAACTGCTGATTGTTCTTTTTGCCAATATTAATACGATCTTTATTACGCTTGTTCCAGCCAAACACGATTGTGCTGACTTGGTTTCTTTTGCACCAGTTCACAATGAATCTAGCGACTTTATTTACATTATCGCGCATTTGCCTGTTGCGCTTTTCAGTCAATGAGGCCAACCGATCATCCCAATAGCCCTGAGGTTTCCCTTTTTTGATCGCAGCTACACGCTTGTTGTACCACTGGTTTTGTGACTTAACTTTCCTGCCATCTACAATGAATGACTTCCCTATATTGGAAACGCAAGTCAACCAGTTATTGAGACCTGGATCAACACCTAAGACATTGTCGGTTGACAACACCGGATCGGGGCTTGGTCTTTCATATACAAATTCCAGATAAAAACAGCCATTTCTTGGGACAAATCGATACTCTTTGATTAATTGGAAGTCAATATTGGATGGCATGGGTAGCAGAAAATGGTCAATCCCGAACCAGATTTTGATTTGTTTCCCTAAGGTGAATTTTAGTTGACCTAGACAGCGTTTTACCCATCGAGCAGGATAGCTAACTACAGCTAGACCTCCCTTTTTGCGATACTTTGGGACTCTAGGCTTATTTGTTAACTGCCCTTTGTCGTACAGTTTCTTGAGGGCTTTGTAAGACTTGAAAGATTCAATAACTCCGTGTAACGTCTGTTGGGCGCAGGCAGACCTCATCGCTTTAAAGTGGACGTTGGTTTTCATTATTTTGTCCAGTTCCGCGTTTTTAAGGTATTTGCCGTTTTTGAACAACATTTGACGGCAATAATACAAGCCACAATTTGTTAGCTTATTAGCTTCCGAACAGATGAACTCTATAACTGCCTGATTTTCAACCGTCGTAGTTATTAAGTGCTGCTGGCATCCATACATCTTATTGTCACCTCATTGTTTATATTATATATTTAATATACAGCTACTGTCAACGGATATGACCAGTAAAAATCAATATATTTTCAGGACAACCCCTCACTCGTTGACATTACTAAATTACCACTTTGTCTGGTGTCCAAAAAGGAGAAAATCAGTACTAACCGGAAGCATAAAAATGAGATTGCAAGAAATTATTTTTGAACTCTGCAAAGATAATAATTGGAGACTTATCGCAAAGCGAGATAATGCCAGATCACGTCCACATGTTCTTGGAGGTTGACCCTACTTATGCTCCATCGGTAATAATAAAAAGGGTAAAAGGAAGAGCTTCTCATCATCTCAGAAGAGAATTCCCTGAATTACTAAAGCTCCCAACTCTTTGGTCTCCTAGTTATTTCTGTTCAACTACCGGAAACGCAAACACAGAAACAGTGAAAAGGTATATTGAAAACCAGAAGGGCAAATAACACGAGAGCCGGGATAAATCCCGGTACGCTCCACGCCTACCTAATAAATTAGGTAGCTAACTCTCGCTTGTTAATTCTCTGTTTGGTAAATCCCGAATATGAGTATTAACAAAAGCTAAGCTTAAGGCTTTTAGGTAAGCAAGTCCGACCTGAGGATTGGAACCAAGTAATTCTCTAGGAAACAGGGCAAAATCGTCGCCCGATGCACCACTAGTGGAAAAGTGGTTGCCATCAACAATCATTGCCAGATATTTTTCTGGGGTATTGAGCCAGATGAAGGGGTGAATCTGTTCTGGGACAGTGGGTGCTACGATGTCGTGGCTACCTGCCATAATCATGACTGGCACTTGAATTTTAGCCAAGCTAGCTGGACCAAGGGCTGTGCTGGTAATAGGATTAACAGCGATTACAGCTTTGACCCGTGGATCCTGCAAGTCATAATTAAACGGGGGTAAGCGATTGGCAAGGCATTGGAGCAGTACAGAGAGATTGAAGGTTGGGTCTTGATCAGGACACACTTGGCGCAGTCTTAAATCATTAATTTCTGCACCTGCTACGGCTAACGCTGTGTAACCCCCGAAGGAATGACCAATCACACCAACCTGTTCCAGATTCAGCTGATTAGCAAAATTAGGGTCAGATTTAGAGAGGTCTTCGAGCTCATCGAGCACATATCGAATATGTGACATACTCCCACACTGAATCAAAGATTATAGTGTGGGCTTCTTACCAACTCCACCCAACGGTTCGGATACTCGGTAAGCTTTATTAACGATACGGGATGCCCCTCCGCACCGGAACAATATAATGAGTTCTATTTTAGGCACGTAGGTGGCGGTTAGCTCTTAATTTGATTTACCCTACTACTTTCATTATAGACGATATAAACGATTTTGAGTTCCCTGCTTGGTAAAAAAACTCTGTCCGCGATTCATCTCACACTTATGCTACGCATGTTCGTTGTGAGGCTTCTCGCGGTTGAAGCTAAATAGGTGAAATGGTTGCGATCTGAGGCAAAGCCATGGGACATGACTACTAAGGGGGCTGGTTTGGGATTGCCTTTGGGTAAGTACAGAGCAACCTCAAACTTGGTTTCTCCGGATAACCCTAGAGGGGATTGACGGCGGCGACCGGAAAGGGTGATGACTTGGTCTGTGAATTGATAAGGACCAGGTTGTTGTAAGTCTGTTAACTGGGAGACATCAATGGTATTCTCAGCAGCGGCTTCTCGGGTGGCTTGGTTTGCGATCGCATTCACGGCTGCATCTCGATATCGAAATAGGGTAGCTAGCTCTTTTTGGACATTAAAGATATAGTCGGTATCAATCAACATCCCCTCGGTGGGAAACTGACGCACTATATTCATTAGAGTTAGACCTTCGGAGTCAGCTGCTGCCAAAACCAGCGCTCCCCTAAGACTATGTAAACCATTGCGACCAGGGTGCGTTTTAATCATCTTTCCCAAACCTTCCAGAAAGGCTTCTCCCATGGGGGATTTACCTAAGCGAGATATGGCAACAGGACTGATTTTAATCCGCTTTTGGAGTAGCATCCGCAACTGTTCCAAGGCTTCTGGGTTCAGCATTTGGGCGTAGAACTCAAATTCCTTAGTAATTCTGCCCTCATTGGCGAAAATCTCCAGGGATTCCCGGGAAAGGGACAATTTTAACGGACCATAGTTAAAGTAAATGTATTCTGCACTCTTGGCTGGCTTTGGTTTGACTACTGTGGGGAGTATTCCTAAACCAAGGAATAAGCAAGTATATAAAAAACCTAGTAGTTTCTTGGGTTTGGCTTTTGCTTTCACGAGTCTAGTCTTCTCAGTCTTAGGCTTGATGAGGAGGATTATAATACAAACGAAGAGCAATGTATTGTTGAGACTTCTAGTTATAAGAATTAATTAATTCAAGTCATCGGTAAGTGAATAATTTGGTAAGCATTCAGCTATCAGCATTCAGCTATCAGTTATCAGCTAATGCGCTACGCGCACGCTACGCGAACAGCTATTAGTCATCAGTTTATGCGCTATACACACGCTACTTGATGTGCTTTTGAATAAAATAAGCTGACCGCTGACTACTGACCACTGACCGCTGATCGCTGAATGCTTACATAATTTGGTCTTGATATTCCTGATCATAATAGCATTGTGCAATTATAATTAACTTTTCAATTGGCTTTCAACTGGGCTTGTCTTTCTGATTTGATTTTCCTAGATGTTCTGCTAGCAGTGAGCATCCTACTCCTAGGACATGTGATCAATTAAGCCAGATTAGGGCAGCAGCCAGATAAATTGCTGAGCGCTAAAGTTCCCAGGCTCGCTTATCGTAGCGCGTCGCTTACCCTCGATATTGCTTGAGTCGGGCAAGGATTTGAAGGGGTGGTTGACAACAAGTTCGCAATTTGCTAACTTAGTTTACATAAGCACCGAGCGCAGAATTAATTACCTAGTCTCAATCTCTATAACCCTTACATTGTAGGGCTTTGAGTTTTGTAAAATGTGCAATTAATTTTCTGCACCTGCTTAACGACTTACTCAATTTAGTTCTAGAGAGGTATAAAGTAGATTGACGAACATAAGCAGGTAAACAAATCTGTAAGCCTTACATTGTAGGGCTTTGAGTTTTGTAAAATGTGCAATTAATTTTCTGCACCTGCTTAACGACTTACTCAATTTAGTTCTAGAGAGGTATCTATGAACAGGACTGCATTGAGACTACTCGTAATGTTCAAGAAAGCAAAGATTTTAGTATTAAATTTCCATAACTGGATGTCAATTGGAAGTCAGTTTATGGAAACTTATACTCAAATTCTTTGTATATTGGGCATTACGAGTGGTCTGCGACAACTGGTGATGCCCTTGCTTGTAATGTTATGAGTGTCTTAATGCTCCCTGCAAGGATCTCTCAATCCTTAATTGGAGATATTGACATGCATACTGTAATTACTTTCGACATCGCTAAGTTTTGGCACAACCACCCGGAATCAAAGGAATATATAGCTGCCTGGTTCAAGCTTGTAGAAACAGGACAGTGGTCTAGCTTTGAGCAAATGGGTCAATCTTTTCCCTATCTTGAAGGTAAAGAAAGTAACGCTTTATTTACGATTGGATGCGGTCGTTATACCCTTAAAGCTCGTATCAACTTCAAATACAAGCATATAGTTGTTCGCAATATTATTGCGAACGCGGATTATGATAGACAGAACCTATGAAACCATTCCAAAAAGCTATCTTGATTTGGTAAAAGAACACCCACTTCTTCCCATTATGTCTGAGGCGGAGGAAGAGGCGGCCAAAAATCTCATTAACTTGCTTCTAGATCTAGAGGCATCGGTCGAGTTAACTGAAGAACAAGATAGTTACCTTGCTACTTTGACTGTACTATTGCACGACTATCAGAGGAAGAAACCATTAATTCCAGATATTCACGGGATTGACTTACTCAAGTTACTCATCAAGGAACATGGATTGCGTCAGCAAGACCTAGTTAGCATTTTTAAGACGAAATCAATTGTTTCAATGATATTAAGTGGCAAAAGAAATCTAACCGTGGAACATATCCAGAAACTGGCAGATTATTTCAAATGTTCGCCATCTGCCTTCTTCCCAAGATAAATCTAAGTGTAACCAAGAGAAGGAATTAGAGTTCTTCTCCTGGTTACTATCTATTCCCTATACAGGAGATAAAAATTATGTGGAATGAATTGTTGATTGAAGCTGTTAAACGTCTAGGGTTTATGTTTTTGGGTTATATTGCCAAAGAGGGACTGAAAAGGTTTTTTCAACACAACCGCAACAATAGTGATCAGTTAATACCTGACATTTATGGAACCGATTTATTGCGAGTAATTCTGAAGGAGCATTATCTTCAATCTCAAGAAATAATAGAGATTTTCGGTTCCGAAGCAACCTGTAATTTAATTGTTAGTGGTCAACAAGAATTGACAATTGGACAAATCCAAAAGCTGTCTAAACGTTTGTTGATTTCACCTATGGCATTTTATCCGTTATAAGAGGATATCTGAAAAGTTTTTTGATACTGCATTTTGCCCCCCTAGCCCCCCAACTTTGGGGGGAACAAGAGTCAATTGGCTTCTGAAAGTCCCCCAAAATTGGGGGATTTAGGGGGCTTGGATGTAGCAAATTAGACTTCTCAGACAACCTCTAAGCTGTTGTGCATTTAAACTGTATATTATTGAAATTAATTAAAAAAGTGGTGCGTTACGGGGTGGGCTATTTCAACTAGGCGCTCAGAGGCGGAAAATTAGGGTTAGCCCACCCCTAACACACCCTACGGGATGGAGGTAATGGATGCCCTACGGGGCGAGAGCGACAATGAAAACTATTGGAAAATTATCCGCCATCTTCCCCATCTCTTTAGTGTTGTCTTAAAAATCGGGCAAATATGACTACTACTTCCACTGGACGCTGGCAATTCTGGATTGATCGAGGTGGTACCTTTACTGACATTGTGGCAAAACGCCCGGATGGGCAGTTGATAATTCATAAGTTGCTTTCAGAAAATCCTGAACGGTACCAAGATGCTGGAGTACAGGGAATTCGAGAGATTTTAGACATCCCTGTTGGTAAGTCGATACCCAGTGATGCCATTGAAGCGATCAAGATGGGAACGACAGTAGCCACCAATGCCTTATTGGAACGGAAGGGCGATCGCACTGTCCTAGTGATTACTAAGGGCTTCCAAGATGCCTTGCGCATCGGTTATCAAAATCGCCCCAATATCTTTGCCCGTGAAATTGTGCTCCCTGAAATGCTCTATGAACGGGTGATTGAGATAGAAGAACGGTACAGCGCCCAGGGTGAAGAGCTAATCCCCATCAATCTGGTTGAAACCCGCCAATCCTTGCAAGCTGCTTATGATGACGGTATTCGTAGCTGCGCCATTGTCTTAATGCACGGCTATCGCTATCCCACTCATGAACAGGAGATAGCCACTATCGCATCAGAGATTGGTTTTACCCAAATTTCAGTATCTCATCAAGTCACTCCTTTGATGAAATTAGTCAGTCGGGGGGATACCACAGTGGTTGATGCTTATTTATCACCGATTCTACGTCGCTATGTAGATCAGGTAGAACAACAGTTGCAGCTTGGTGGGTTGAGCGGTGAAGCTTTGGAAAATAACCTTGAACCTACTCAGCCTGAAGGCTTACAGGGCAAAACCTCTGGACTATTGATGTTCATGCAGTCAAACGGAGGACTGGCGGACGCGCAACAGTTTCAAGGGAAGGATAGTATTTTATCAGGACCGGCTGGGGGTATTGTCGGAGCAGTACAGACTAGTCGAATTGCTGGTTTTGAGACGATCATTACCTTTGATATGGGTGGCACCTCTACAGATGTAGCCCATTATAACGGGGAATACGAGCGTACCTTTGAAACTGAGATTGCTGGGGTGCGGCTGCGCACGCCAATGATGGCAATTAATACAGTAGCTGCTGGTGGTGGCTCCATTGTCCAGTTTGATGGTGCCCGTTATCGGGTAGGACCAGAGTCAGCTGGGGCAAATCCAGGTCCTGCTTCCTACGGTAAGGGGGGTCCGTTGACGGTGACCGATTGCAATGTGATGGTCGGGAAGTTGCAGCCAGGGTTTTTTCCCAAGGTGTTTGGAGCGGATGGTAACTTGCCGTTGGATGCTGAGGTGGTAAGGCAGAGGTTTGAAGGATTGGTCGAACAGATTGGGGATAACCGAAAACCAGAGGAAGTAGCAGCAGGATTTTTAGCGATCGCAGTCGAGAAGATGGCCAATGCCATTAAACAGATTTCTCTACAACGGGGCTATGACGTTTCCGAGTATACCCTATGTTGCTTTGGGGGTGCTGGTGGCCAGCATGGGTGTTTAATTGCCGAAGCCTTAGGGATTAAGCGAGTGTTCATTCATCCCTTTGCTGGAGTATTGTCCGCTTATGGCATGGGTTTAGCCGATATCAGGGTATTGAAAGAACAGTCAGTTGAAGCTGAGTTAGTAGAGGGGTTGGAGTTAGAGGGAATTTTGGCCAAGTTGGTGGCTCAGGGCATAGAAGAGTTGAAACACAACCATACCCAGGATCGGAATAGTAACGAGGTTGAAGTGATTCGGCGAGTCCATTTGCGCTATGAGGGCACCGATTCAGCCTTGGTTGTTGGGTTTGGTGGGATTGATCAGATCACGGAAGAGTTTGAGGGATTGCATCAACAACGCTATGGATTTATCGTGCCAGGGAAAACGTTAATGGTCGAAGCGGTTTCGGTAGAGTTAGTAAAGCGGATGGCTATCCCAACAGAACCGATACGGTCTCGTCACAGTGGGGAAATGTGTGCTCCCGTTGCCACAGTGCAAATGTATACCGCTAATCGGTGGTGGGATACCCCTGTGTTTAGGCGAGAGGATTGGCAACCAGGGGATTCGGTGTTTGGTCCGGCTTTAATTATTGAGGCAACTGGAACTAATGTGATTGAGCCTGGTTGGAAGGCAGAGGTGACTGAACGGAATCATTTGATTTTAGTTAAATCTGGTTTGGCGGAGCAGCAAGACAATCTGGAAAGCTTGACAAATAGCACTATAGATCAGCTGCCACCAAATACCGTCCAAGCTTCACCCCATCCTGACCCGGTCATGCTCGAAATCTTTAACAATCTATTCCGTTCCATAGCAGAGCAAATGGGGACAACTCTCGAAAATACCAGTTATTCAGTCAATATCAAGGAACGGCTAGACTTTTCCTGTGCGATTTTTGACCAACAAGGGCAATTGGTAGCGAATGCCCCCCATATTCCAGTGCATTTGGGGTCAATGAGTGAAAGTGTCCGCAGCTTGATTGATGCCCATGGTGATAGTCTCAAACCTGGGGATGTCTATATTCTCAACAATCCCTACAACGGTGGCACTCATCTCCCAGATGTCACCCTTGTTACTCCAGTTTTCCTCAACTCTTCCCTAGGGCTAAAGGAACCTTCTCCCCTCTCCCCTTTATTCTTTGTCGCTTCCCGAGGACACCATGCTGACATCGGTGGTATCACTCCCGGTTCCATGCCTCCTAATAGTACCAGTGTCAAGGAAGAAGGGGTATTAATTGACAATTTCCTGCTGGTTGAGAATGGTAAATTCCGAGACAATGAAATAACCCAACTCCTGTTAGGGGGTAAATACCCAGTCCGGAATCTGACTCAGAATATAGCTGATTTACAAGCACAGATTGCTGCCAATGAGAAGGGTGTACAAGAGTTACAGCAGATGGTAGCCCACTATGGATTAGAGACAGTGCAAGCCTATATGGGTTATGTCCAAGATAATGCTGAGGAGTCAGTGCGCCGGGTGATTGATGTGCTCACAGATGGCAGTTTCAGCTATGAGTTAGATGGGGGTGCTAAGATTCAGGTCACGATTACTATTGACCGGAACAACCGTAGTGCCAAGATTGATTTTACCGGTACCTCGGGTCAGTTAGACAGTAATTTTAATGCACCGTCAGCGGTATGCAAAGCAGCAGTGCTATACGTCTTCCGCACCCTAGTCGATGATGATATTCCCCTCAATGCCGGTTGTCTGAAGCCTTTGGAGGTGATTATTCCGGAAGGTTCTATGCTCAATCCCCGTTATCCAGCAGCAGTGGTAGCAGGAAATGTGGAAACATCCCAAGCAATAACCGATGCGCTCTATGGTGCTTTAGGAGTGATGGCGGCATCTCAGAGTACTATGAATAATTTTACCTTTGGCAATGAGCGCTATCAATACTATGAAACCATTTGTGGAGGCTCTGGGGCAGGGATTGATTTTGATGGCACAGATGCGGTACATACTCACATGACCAATTCTCGCTTAACTGACCCAGAAGTTTTGGAATGGCGATTTCCAGTACTTTTGGAAAGGTTTGGGATTCGCCCTGATAGTGGGGGTAAGGGCGTTCATTGTGGGGGTAATGGCGTAATTCGCCAGATTCGTTTCCTAGAACCTATGACCGCAGGAATTCTATCTGGACGTCGAGTGGTCAAGCCTTTTGGGTTAAATGGTGGTGAAGCGGGTGCTTTGGGAAAAAATTATGTGGAACGGAAGGATGGAACTGTTGAAGAGTTGGGTAGTACTGGGGTAGTGGAAATGAATGCAGGTGATGTGTTTGTGATTGAGACCCCTGGGGGTGGGGGATTTGGTTTGGATAGTGGTGATAGTCAATCCTAATCGGTAGGAGGCGAATGCGATCGGCAGAGCCCATCCCATTGGTTTTTCCTTTGGGTGAAAATTCTTAACGGTCTAGAAGGTTAATGGTTAGACCAGTAGCAGCACCTTTAACCGCATTATCTACCACTGAACCATTGTCAATGATCACGCCAGTGACAACACTAGCAGCAGCACCAAACCCTGCATCTTGAACTAGACTCCCAGCACTGTTACGCCGAGCTCTAGTTCTATTGCGCTTAGTAGCATTGACAGCAGCACCAGCGGCAGCGCCATTGGCACTATTACCTATCAGTGAGCCGTTGTCACTTAATTCTCCAACTACCGCACCAGCAGCAGCACCAATACCGATATCTCTTAATAAATCATCAGCAGCTGCCGGTGCAGCGGGTAGTAGTGTTGCGCCTACAAAACCGGTTGTGATCAGTCCTGGTAGTAGAGCACCGAAAATTCCTTTCATCTTTGTGTCCTCTAAATTCAGAAATCGATCTACTGCTCTTAGGTTAGATCTGCCTCTCGGTAGATAACCTCTTCCATTGGTGACAAGTTAAGGAAAAATATTCTTGACTTTTTTGGCTGAGTTGTTCTTTAAGGGTATTCAAAAAGTTATTACCCGTACTCAGACAGGCAAAGGACTTGCCAACTCGTCGGCAAGAACCTAAAAGCATATAGTTTGCCCGCAGCCAATTTGAGTGCATTCGGATTGCTGAGAGTTCAACCCTCTCAGCCCCATTAATATATCTTGAGTGGATCCCTTTCGAGGGTTATCGTGAGGGAAGGATTCGCTGCTCCACCTTTGGGATAGCTAATATGGATAGTTTTTTTATTCCCTTCTTGTCCAACTAATTTTTTGTTTGTCGCAGCTAAATTAAACCACCTTGAACCACTTGGTGACCAAGCATGATAGGCAATGGCTAAATAGTTTGGTTTATCCTCGTCATTAGAATAGTAGAATGGAATGTAATTCATCTCATCACTCCTACGCCAAAGACGAACTGCATCATCACCATCAGACTTATCAGATGATGAAAGCTTATAAACTGAAAAAGCTTGCTCTTCTAGCTTATTCCCCCCAGGCATTCCAAGTTTATAGTTTATGGTAACTTGCATACCTGGTTCTAATTTGATAACCTGCAATTTGTCTGAGTCTACATTATTATCGTAAGCTAGTGCTATAGACGACACCATCAACAGTAATTGATTTACCAACAAAGATACCCCTATGAACTTTAACTTTAAGGGGTTGGAAAATATATTCATGTTTTCTCCGATTAATTTCTGTTTTCCGCTCTAGATAATATTTGAACTGTTCAATAACTTGGCTGCTGCGTCTCAATAGGGGCAGCACCAAGCTGATTTCTTCGGTATGGCTATTTTGGGTTCACTCAATAGTCCGACTGTCTCGCTGTTAGGCTAAATATAAACCAAGCTCAGGCTAGTGTGTCCTTCGCTTTGAGATTTACTAATACTTTGTAACAACATGATTTACAAATAGCAAACAAACTTAAATTGTCACCAATAATCTCTTCCCATAGAATTATTTTACCGCGCTGCATCAAGAACATGAATCTACCAAAGCTTCCTAAATATATATAGGGCTTAGAGTTTTTGACCTTGTCTTGATGCAAAGCGCGAGTGGGGGAAACCAGGGCAGTTCCTCAAGACCGCGCTGCATCGCCACCAAAAATTCCTATATAATTTCTTGCCTCTTGCCTCTTGCCTCTTGCCTCTTGCCTTACTAGGGAATAATTGCGAACACCCTTGCTGGGAAACCAGAACCCTTCAGGGGCTTAGGAAAAGTTACTATTGCGATCGCACCATATTCCGGAACCTGATCCAAGTTAGTCAGCAACTCAATCTGATACTTGTCTTGGCTGAGAATATAATTTTCTAGGGAATAGTCCCCTTGGCTAGTGGCAATTCCAGGGTCAGTATCAGTTGTTTCATGACCGGAAGCAGTAATGTAGCGTTCTTCGTAAAGATATTTGAGTACTTCAGCGCTCCAGCCAGGATAATGGGCAATACCATTAGCGTCAGCATTACGCATTTTGGTCATACTAGGCCAAGCCTTAGACCAATCCGTACGCATTGCTACAAATGCCCCTTCTGGCACTAAACCGTATTTCTGTTCCCAAGCTTGTACATCTTCCAGGGTAATTTGATAGTCGGGGTTGTGACTGACCTTGTCGCTGACATCAATTACCACAAGAGGTAGCACCATTTCAGTGACCGGGATTTCATCCTGAAACCGTTTGCCCCTGACGAAATGAGCTGGCGGATCAACGTGGGTACCCCATTGACCTGGAATATTATAGCGCTGTGCCCAAAATCCAGACCCCTTGGTGCCAACCATTTCATCGTAGTAGTAGGTTGTGGTGCGTGTTTCAGGATCAAAGCCTGGCCAGTGGGGAATCTGGGGATGAAAGGTATGGGTTAAATCCACAAACTCATGGGACTTTAGTTCTGCTAATTTATCCCAAAGACTGGGGTAGTCAGCGGCTTGGGCAGTGCTTGGGTTCGCCAAACCGACTATGACAATCATGGTTAAGACCAACAAAGCTTTAAGCAACATGGCTCTTCCCTAGAAAAATTATCGAATGAAGTATCAA
This sequence comes from Moorena sp. SIO4A1, assembly GCF_010672065.1. Lineage (NCBI taxonomy): Bacteria > Bacillati > Cyanobacteriota > Cyanophyceae > Coleofasciculales > Coleofasciculaceae > Moorena > Moorena sp. SIO4A1. The sequence goes on from NZ_JAAHHX010000008.1 coordinate 45,158, forward strand.
GGATTAAGGATAAACCATGAAGCATCAAGGATTAAGGATGAATCAGTGTAAGTATTCAGCTATCAGCCGTCAGCTATCAGCTATCAGCTATCAGCTGTCAGCTTTCAGCTTATGGGCTACGCGCACGCTACTTGAAGTGCTTTTGAATAAAATAAGCTGTTCCCGTAGCGTGGCCTATGGCCAACGGCTGACGGCTGACGGCTGACGGCTGAATGCTTACCAATCAGTGTCCATCTTCTATCCATATTTATATAGTTATTGGTGATTTTTAAGCACTTACGCATTTACACACTTACGCACTTATTTACTCAATTCGACGTCAAACGCTTAGAAATCTGGTTAATTAGCCCACTCACAATAGCCCCAGCCATCAGCACACCAATGGCGGGAGTAAATACTGGTTCCCAAAGGCTGTACCATAGTTCCAGTCCCAAGGGAATACCAACCGAACGACCAACCAATGCGATCGCAAACCAAAAAAAGCTCAATAAGACTAGAAAAACATCGAGCATTAAAATTTGGTTAAGCCAACGGAGCAATTGCTCTTTCATCTTCAAAATTTCTGGTATTTTAGTTTAATTGTCAACGTTATTAGTTTATTGGTGTGCAGTCATGCTGGTCAAGAGTGAAATAATCGAACTTAAAACCCACGAACCTATCGCTATCTACAATATCACCGATTACATCAGCAAATTACTAGAGGTTACTGGGCTTAAAAACGGTCATGCTTTAGTTTTTTCCAGACATACAACTACTGCGTTAGCCATTAATGAATACGAAGAACGATTACTCGAAGATATTAAAGTCCATCTAGACAAGCTAGCCCCTAAAGATGGTAAATATCTCCATAATGACCTGCACTTAAGGATTGTACCTCCTGATGAGCCGATCAATGCCCACTCTCACCTAATGGCCATGATGCTAAACAACAGCGAATATATTCCTATTATTGATGGCAAATTGGCTTTGGGCACCTGGCAATCTGTTTTATTCCTTGAATTAGATGGTCCTAGAGACAGAACTGTTTTAATTCAACTATGTGGTGAAACCTAAAAACTAGCTTACTAGGAATTGGCTGAAGCAGAACGGTTTAAGTAAACACCCTTATCCTAATTATAGATAATTATAGATAGAATGAGCTGAGCAAACTCCGTTAATACATTGGTATCAAAGTTGTGCTAAGATAGATAATATTGGACTCGCTCTCACTAAGAATCCTCTTCCTTCTAAGAAGGGTAGAGTGTCAACATAGTTCGACTTTGAACTGATTGAAGTAAGTTGAGCGTACCCCATCACAACCATGCCGAAATTCTGGTTTAGACTCTACAGTAGCGCTACCATAGCATCACTTCTACTTGCCGCTGGCTTTTGGAAGACTACGCCACTCTACCATGCAGCAAACACACTACTCCCCTCAGTAGCAGTATCCCCTGGGAATCAAGTAGTCGCTCAGGGTTCTCCCCCAGCCTGCTCTTCTATTGATCCGATTACCAAGGGTATGAAAAAAGAACGAAGAGCAACTGCTATGGCACAATTGGCTCGATCAACAGAAGATTGGGATTTTGTGATCAATGAGTGGATTCAAGCCATTGAGGATTTGCAAACTATCCCAGCAGACAGTCCTAAACGGATTTTTGCTCAAAAAAAAATTGCTGAATATATCAAGAACCTAGAGTTAGCTTACCTTGAAGCAGTAGCAACCACTTCATCCTTGCCCTTCTCTAGTTTTGATAACGAAATATTTGATCAGCAGCTGCGGCTTTATCTATCCTATATTGCTGCCGTTGGTACGCCTGACATTCTAATTGTAGGTAGTTCGCGGGCATTGCAAGGGCTTGATCCTCAGCAACTCCAAAAATCCTTAGGGATATTAGGCAAAGGAGAGCTAAAGGTGTTCAATTTTGGGGTAAATGGTGCCACAGCTCAATTTGTTGACTTCCAACTCCGTCAGCTCCTGACTCCAGAACAATTGCCACGGTTAGTGATCTGGGCTGATGGGGTGCGTGCCTTCAATAGTGGACGAGTAGACCGCACCTATCAATCCCTTGTCGCCTCTGAGGGATATAAACGTTTGCTGGCAGGCGATCGCCCCACACTTCCTAAAAGTCAAAAGGAATCTGCCAATACTTGCCAAGCTATTTCTGAGTCTACTATTTCCAGTGTTACTACTAAAATTTATCAAAAATGGGCACCGGAAACTAGACTTTGGGCAACAGCGACCTTAACTTCAAATCGGCAACCTAGACCCTGCAACCTAGACCCTGCAACCTGCAACCTGCAACTGGTTTCCAAACAGTCAACTACCGCCAACACTGGCTATAGTACTTTTGCCATCAATGCTAATGGTTTTATCCCTATGAATGGAACCTTTAACCCCAAAATTTACTATCGGAGCCATCCACGAGTGTCAGGGAGATATGATGCCGATTATCAGCCCTTCAGTTTTGCCGGTAAACAGACTACTGCTGTCAATGCTATTAAAAGCTTTTTGCGGCAACAAAATATTCCCTTAGTGGTGGTTAACTTACCCCTTACCAAAGACTATTTAGATCCAGTGCGTCTGAATCGTGAACAGAAATTGCAGCAGTGGATGCTCAAACAAACTGGTGAAGGATTTATCTTTATCGATATGGGCAGGCAGTGGCTAAACCAAAATCAGTATTTTGCTGATCCCAGTCATCTGAATCAATATGGCGCAGCAGCAGTGGCTAGCGAGTTGGCCGCTAATCCCCAGATTCCTTGGCCTTGACCTAATTCATAACCCAATTCATGACTTTTTGCCCCCTCAATCGACAATTCTTGTAGCGGGTGATGGGGTGATGGGATGATGGAATAATACCAAATAAAACAGTTTGAATACATTGATTAGATTAAATTTAGATTAAATTTAGATTAAATTTATTAGATTAAAGGGTGTGATGTGTATTGAAAATTGAAAATTGAAAATGTAATTATTCAGGTTTTGGGGTTGTTTGTGAAGCTATTTTGTGCATTTTGCCAGCGGCCTGACTCAAACTGTATTAAACAATCCAAATTTGCTGATTTTTGCTGCCAAATTCACACGTTACAGAGTTTGTCAACCCCTACACCTAAATAATTACATAAACAATTAACAATTAACAATTAACAATTAAAGATTTACCTGCATAGCAAGTGATTAAACTGGAGGAGATATTATTCCCCCAGTCTCCCTTCCCTTTAAAGGCTAGTCTCTTTACATGTTGTTGAAAGCTTTCCCTTCCAAGCCATACACCCTAAAGCAATAACGTTAAACAGACCCAATATCGAACTTGGTTCTGGTACTTGTTCGATTGAGTAGACAGTAGTTGTGCCACTGACCTCATTGTTAACAACTAGCATCGGTGTTTGGTTGGGACTATCCTCTGCTGATATGAACAGCAATCCTTCAAGACCAAGATCCCCTGCTGTACCAGCCTCAGGATCCCCTAGAAAGTCGCGGTTGTTGATGTAATTCACAAAGAATGGATTTTCAGGATCGCTAACGTCATAGACTATGAAGCCACCAATCTGCTCAAAACCGATGAAGGCAAAGGAGCGACCGAATAACTCAACCACTGTTATCCCCTGGGGTTCCGGACCTCTATTGTCGCTGCGGGTATCAAAGTTGTTTTCCTCAGCTTCAGCGTTGAAGAAATCTGGAAATAGGTCAGCAGTTATTTGTTCAAAAGCATCACCACTGTCAAAAACTAGCTCTAAGTCATCCTCTATTACCTTCCAAATTGAGAAGGAGCGTCCTCCAAAGGCAAACAGTTCGTCAAAGTCACCGTCTCCATCAGGGTCACCATTGATCGTTGACACTTGCAAACGTCCAAGAACATCATCTTCTTGTAGAGCGATCGCATCAGGGAAGGCAGTTGGGTCTAAGACTAAGTCATCTATCCGATCATCTTCCTGGAAAAACCTTACTTCTTCACCGTCTAAGTCACCCTCAATGCGGAGGAAATCGCCTTCGTTAGCAGTCACCAAGTAAGTTATGCCGTCAACGGTATAGACATCAAGTTGGTCTGGCTGGAATAACCCAAACACTGGCCTGTTTTGGATATTGATAGCATCGTCTCTATCGCTGGTATCTAAGCCATTATTAGGCTGACTGTGATCTTTGACACCGAGACCCACAACGTTAGTGAACTCATTAGTTTCTAGATTGAGAACACCAATAGCATTGTTTTCCTGGAGTGCTACCCAGGCAGTTTTACCATCGTCTGAGACAGTGATGTTTTCCGGTTGGAGATCCCGATCAGGGGTAATCGGGGACTGGAATAAATCCTCAATACCGAATTCCTCCTGGGATGAAGCCTCAAGTTCTTCCAATGCATCGACAAAGAGGTTAACTCCCTGGTTTTGGAGATACTGCTTTGAGAACGAACTAAAGTCTGCAGTCCTGACAGTAGGATGCTTCGAGTCAAGAAGGTCGATAATACTAACCGACCCCTTTGGATTAACGATCTGACCTAAAGTCTCTGAGAAGGCTGGCTCTCCTTCATTGGCAACCAGTAACTTTGTGCCATCTGGGGTAAAGGTTACCGCGTCAGGCAAGGCACCAACCGTGACCGATGTTTTGAAGTTACCGTTGGTGTCAAAGAAAGCCACTGTTCCTGGATCAGTTCGCACTTCATTGGCTACGGAAACCGCTAGTAAGCCATTGGTAGAGGCAATACTCGTTGGTGTTGCCCCAAACGATTCCAGGGGAATGGTGGTGGATAACGAGAGGTTGCCTGCGACAAAGTCCAGGACATCCACTTGATTGCTACTAGCATTGGTAACGAATAACCTTTGGCTGAGTGGATCGAAAGTCGATATCTCCGCCGCCCCATCATCGAAGATTCCCGTGGAAAAGGTAGAAATCGGTGTGATGTTTAGGGAGAAGGCGGCGGCAGGTGATGTAAGTATACCCAACAGCAATGTTGAGTTAATGGTTGCTTGTATGATATTAGGCATTTTTCTATGAGAAATAGATGGACTCTGATCTTTTACCATGGTGTTCCTTGCCCCGTCTAGGTATAGGAATACCTAGCTAATACTTTAAATGAAATGGTTATCATGTAATTTATGATGCAATTATGAGAAATTTTTTAAATCAGTGCTCAATTTCGTGTAGTTCTAGTAATTTTCACTGAAACTTCACCAAATCTTTACTGAAACTTCACAAAGTATTTAATCAATCTTTAAATAAGGAATCACCAAAGCCTGATGGGATCACTTTAATTTAAAACCTAATCCAACTTTGTTTCACGCCATTTTGGCGGGAATTTGCAGAATATGATTAACAAATCATACCATAGTTTTGGATATCTGATTAAGTTTTTATATAAAAAAATTATTATAACTCTGAATATTAATCATAATTACTAGTTTTTTTTATAGTTTTATATATAACCAACTAGCTATTGTTTATTTTTTTTTAAACAATATATTAAATCTTATTAATGTATAGCAGAGTGTGAAATGCCGCCATTATCAATAGTAGTTAGGGTAGTTAACCTTGTTACGCCAAATTTATAGCGTCGATCTAGTTATACTACCAAGTAGAATTATTCAATTTAAACTTAATACTGGAACGAATAAAAATAAACTTAATATTAAACAATTTAATATTAAGTTTATTATGTCGTTATTATTTGATATTTAGCTTCCTATTGTTAATGGTAATAGATTCCTTAGATTTTTTTTAAAACTAAAGCAACAAAAAAAACAATTATAAACTCTAAAAAAATACAATAATGCAATTCGATATACTCTACTATAAGGTGTACCTTCAGAGCCCATAAATATTAAGATATATAACCAATTGCTAGTAAGTAGATAATGTTAGGTCACGACATAAAGTGATACCATATAAAATAGCTCCTAGGTTCTACCACACTAAATGCATCTACTCCGATGCTCAAGAGTCATTGTCTAACCGGGAGGTAATCTATGACTTCTCAAGAAACCGGAGCTTCGAGCTATGCAAGTTCTGCTTTAGGACAGGGTGTCTATGGGGAGGTGAAACTGGTGAAACTAAGGTACTCTCAAAGAGATGATTTTTCGGAGGCTTCACCAAAAGGACAAGGAAAAGGGCTTGGGGTAATAGGAATACCTTTTACCTTTGTCCATCAGGCGAGCGTGTCATTCCCTGTAAGCATGTAACTCGCTCTAGCCCAACTGCACTAGGGTGTTCTAGGATTAAGTTTTCCTGTATTGATCTTCACCTAACCCAAGGAATTAGTAAGGCATCTACAGTTCAAGGGGATAACCGAATCAGTGAATTTACCTATGGGCTTTTGTGTTGAGGTAGATTGTCCTGCAGGAAATCGCTATTCTGAGGTAGATTCACTGAAAACTTTGCTAAGTTTGCTAAGGTAGCCATCCTGACATGGCTAATCCTAGTATCTACCTGTGAAGACATCGGTTCTAACTGTAATTGAGAGTAGGACACTATGTTAACCAAGCTGTTAGGAAAAGTTCTGCTCGTTGGTATGCTCACTTCCTTAGTGAGCTGTAGTCAACCAGCCGAACAATCAAACCCTAGCTTAGAGCCATCGACAATTTCTGAAGACACTAAGGTGATTGTATTAGGTGATATTTCAAAGAATCCAGCCAAAAAGATCCGCCGCTTCCAGCCCCTGGCAAATTACCTGGCTGAGAAGTTGAGTGAGTTCGATATTAACACTGGCGAAGTAAAAATTGCCTCCGATTTTCCTACCATGATCAGCTGGCTCAAAGAAGGGGAGGTACACCTATACTTCGATAGTCTCTACCCAGCGATGAGGATTAATCAAGAGTCTGGTGCTCAACCAATTTTGCGCCGTTGGAAACGGGGTGATGCTGAGTACCACACGATTATCTTTACTATGAAAGACCGAGGGATTAAATCCCTAGCTGATCTAAAGGGTAAGAAGGTCGCGTTTGATGATAGACAATCGACCTCTGGCTATATGTTACCTATGGCTTATCTGATTGAAGCAGGTTTGAAGCCTAATGAAAAGGGATCAGCCAGTGATGTAGTTGCAGCTAATGAGGTGGGGTATATCTTCAGTGATGATGATGAAAATACTATCCAATGGGTGATTAGCTCAAAGGCAGACGCTGGTGCAGTGGATAACCAGACTTTCGAGCAAGTCCCGGAGGATGTCCGGGACGCCATGACTATTTTGGCTGAGACGGACAAGGTGCCTAGGCAAGTCGTGATGGTTCCAGGCAATATGGATCCTGAGTTAATGGCTCAGCTCAAGAGTATTCTGACTACCATGCATAACGACCCCAAGGGCAAAGAAGTGCTGACTAAGTTCCAGAAGACTGCTAAGTTTGATGAATTCCTAACTCTACAGGGGTTGGAAAGGATGCAACAATTATACAACATTGTTGAGAATCGGTAAATTGCATGGGCAGATTTAGCTGGAGACAATGGCCATTAGCCACTAAACTGACAATGACTATGACTAGCTTGGTCATTGTGGCAGTGGCTAGTGTCACCATGCTATCTCTGCACCGTGAGCAACAAACCTTTCGTAAAGAACTCAAGCAACAGGCGAATCTATTGCTTAATACTCTGATCTTAGTGACTGCTGATGCGCTCTACCTTGCAGATGCTGATGCTTTGGAGCAGGTCATGGAGCAGCTGGGGGATCAGGGGTTAGTGGAGGAGGGTTTCATATACCAAAAAGATGGACGGATCGTAGCCAAAGCCGATTCGGTAGACGGTCAGGTGTATAGTCTCGAGAGTAACTCTGTTGGCCAGGAGCTGCTAAGGCTAAAACCTGATAAGATATATGTTGAGTGGGATGCTGACCAACTTACTGTTGGGAAAGCAGTGATTCTCGGGAATCAGACAGTGGGAGCGATTAGTGTCGGACTGTCTACAGCTCCCCTGAATAATAAAATTGCTGCGGTACGTAATCAAGGTCTAGTGGTGGCAGTAACCGCAGCGGCTGCCGGTACCCTGTTGGCACTGCTGCTGAGTCGGTCAATCACTGAACCATTGCAACAGATGACTGCTGCAACCAAGCGTTTGGCTGCTGGGGACTTGAACCAGAAGATTACTGTTCACACCAAGGATGAGCTAGCGATGTTGGCAGATTCCTTCAACCGGATGACTTCCCGGCTGCGAAAAGTCATTGAAAATTTGGAACAGCGAGCTGAAGCTCTGCGCCAAAGTGAAGGGAAAAATCGAGCCTTGCTCAATGCTATCCCGGATTTAATGTTGCACTTTAGTCACGATGGTACATTTCTAGATTATAAAGCGGCAAGGAATCATAGCTCTTTTGGGTTTGGAGATCAAGTCTTGGGTAAAACGGTGTATAATGTATTACCACAAGGGATAGCTCAACTTTATATCAGCAATGTTCAGCAAGCTTTGGAAACTGGGGAGATCCAAATCTTTGAACATGAGAGGTTTATTAATGGCCAACGCCGCCATTTTGAAGCACGGATTGTGGTCAGTGGAGATAAAGAAGTGCTGACCATTGTCCGGGATATTACGGATAACAAGTTGGCTCAGATTGAGTTGCAACAGGCAAAAGAAGCGGCTGAAGAAGCCAACCATGCCAAGAGTGCGTTTATGGCTAGTATGAGCCATGAGCTACGGACACCCCTGAACGGTATTCTGGGCTTAAGTCAGTTGCTTTGGGAAGATGCCGAGGAGTTAGGCTATGACGAGTTCGTCTCTGACTTAAAGGAGATTTGGAACTCTGGTACGCACCTGCTCACACTGATCAGTGATGTTCTAGACATTTCAAAGATTGAAGCAGGCAAGATGAACCTCTACTTAGAGAGCTTTGATGTTACCACCCTGATAGTGGAATTGGAAAGCCTTGCTAAGCCACTGATGCAGAAAAAGAACAATAGTCTAAAGATCAGCAGTGCTGACTCTCTCGGGACAATGGTGGCTGACCGGACTAAGCTCAAGCAGGTTCTGTTAAACTTGCTAAGTAATGCTGCCAAATTCACTGAGACAGGCACGATTACTTTTAGCATTAAGCGTGAAGGAAGTAACCATAGGAATGGCAAGAACGAACTCATCTTGGAGTTATCCCAACCTTATTCGAGATCCTCAAGTGCTTCCTACACCACAATCGATATTCCTACCTCCTCCAATACCTTAGCGAATCTCGAATCTGATGATTGGTTGATCTTCTCAGTAGCTGATACTGGCATTGGTATGACTCCAGAACAGCTAAACAAAGTATTTCAACCATTTACCCAGGCAGATAATTCAACCACCAAAAAGTATGGTGGAACGGGTTTAGGTCTTTCCATCAGCCAACGCTTCTGCGACATGATGGGTTGTCAAATTATGGTGGAAAGCGAGATTGGTGTTGGCTCCAGCTTTACCATCCGTTGTCCTGCTGTAGTAAATGACCCCAAAGCAGAAACACCTAAGGGCTAAATGGGTAATGGGTTAAGTGAAGGCAAAAGGTAAAAGGTAAAGTTTTCACATTTGAGCTTTCACATTTGAGCTTTCACATTTGAGCTTTCACATTTCACATGACAGCTTTCTTATTTAATTCTTCATATTTCATCATTCATGATTTGCCTCAAATGCTGTCAGTGATACTATCAAAGTTAAATGCCTTGACCCGAACTCCTGGAACTACGATGTTACCGTAGCGCTGTACTTGGCTTAGGGCATCGATTTCTTTTAACATTTGAGGCAGGCTTTGGTTAAAGCGCAGGTTTTTAATCGGGTAGGCAATCTGACCGTCTTCAATCCAGAATGTGCCGTCACGGGTCATACCTGTGACTTCTAGGGTTTTGGGATTAACATAGCGCACATACCAAGCACGATTTACCAAAATACCTCGCTCTGTCTGGGCAATCAGGTCAGCTAGACTTTGGCTAGAACCGGACATGACAATGGGAAACAATAGTCCGGTGGGATCTTTGCCTTTCTGAGCTGCCCAATAGCGGCTATAGTAAAGGATTTGGGGAATACCGTCCTTAATCACCTCGGTATAGCGATTACTCAATCCATCCCGAAAGCAAGTGCCTAATTGAAGTAGGGGATGAGCAGGGTGGCGTTGTACCTGCACTATCGGGCTAAACATTGGCTGACCCAAGCGGTTACCAGTAGGCTTACCGGTTTGATCACTATGGGACATAAAGGAGCGTCCTTCATCGGCTGCCCGAGCATCCATATTCCAGATTACCCAAGACAGCAATTCCGCAAAGGCAGCACCATCAAATATAACTGGGTAGGTACCTGGATTCACCTTACGGGGGTGACGTGAGGCTTTAGCTCGTTCAATTAGAGCTGTTATCGATGACTTCTCTAAAATCGGTAACTGCTCTACGGCAAAGGCAGTGCTTTGACTCCAACTCGAACCATCGTCTATACGGGCTGTAACGCTACAATCTGCCTCTGTACCTTGGTCTAACGCTCGTAACCCTTGGGAGTTGCCCACAACTCGTAAAAAGGCTTGAGTACTAAGCTTACCAGACCCTTCGACTCCTGCCTTAGCAGTTAAGGTACATACTCCCTTGACCATTTCTCCCCGTTCCAAGGGGGAAAGGGTAGCAGTGGCTTGATCGAAGGCTGGGGTGCGTTGCTCATAATCCTGGGCTTCCAGTAGGGGTACCCATTCAGGATCTTCTGGGGCAATGCGAGCCAGTTGTTCTGAACGTTGGATAGTTTGGGCTATTGCCTCTGGGTCTAGTTCTGTTGTGGTAGCAGAGGCACAACGCTTACCGAAATAACTGGTAATGGTAAGTTGGCAGCGTTGGCGGCTGATATTCTGGGTAATCTGATTTTCCGAGAAGCGGCTAAGAAATTCGTCACCAAGGCTGAGACTGACGAATACCCCTTCTGCCTGGGATTGGGCAATGACTGAATCGACTAAGGATAGGGCTTGATCTTTGCGATCGCATATCGGAGCAGCAGCTAGGGTCATTTCCTGTGGGGATGGGCTTGATAAGCGGCGAATTATTCTAGTAAAAAAATATTATCCTGTAGTATACCAAAAATGTCTCAGCATATAGGAAAAGGGTGAATGAGAACGATACCGCTGCTAGCTGCCACTATCATCAGTTTTGGTTTGACAAGTGTTGGTCAAGCTCAAGGTAAAGAGATTCCTGAGTATAAAGGAACCAAGCAGTTGATGGAAGGTCCATACTCCAATAACCTGGATGCGGCTTCATACTTTCAAGTTGGCGTGAAACTGTACGGACGTCGGGACTTTCCTGGGGCAGAGCGCGCTTTTCGTAAAGCCCTTGAGTTTGACCCCTATATGGCCATGGGACGTTACTTGTTGGCGAATACGTTTTTGCAGCAGGGTAAGAACCAGCTGGCATTGGAACAATACCAAATTGCTATTGCCCTTGACCCAACCTTGTCACAAGCTTATTACAACTTAGGCATTGCTTTTTACAAGGAAGGGGCACCCGATAGTGCGATCGCTGCTTATCGACAGGCGTTGTCTTTCAATCCTGAATCAGCCGATATTTATTATAACTTAGGGTTAGCTCTGGAATCTCAGGGTAATCAAGAACAGGCGATCGAACACTACCAAGCCACCATTCGCCTAGACCCAGATTATGGCAAAGCCTACTATAACATGGGACTGATTTTAGTCGAGCAAGACCAGATTGGACCAGCAACTACTGCACTCAGACAAGCAGTTCGCACTCAACCTAAATTGGTAAAAGCACACTACCAGTTGGGACTATTACTGGTGGAGCAAGGGGAAAAGTCAGCGGCAGAGGAATCCTTTAGGGAAGCAGTTAAGGTTGACCCGAACTTGGCCCCGGCTCAGTATCAATTAGCGGTAATTTTGTTTGAGAAAGGGGAGTTGGCGGAAGCGATTACTCGGTTTCGCTTGGTGACGGAACTGGAACCGGAAAATGTGGATGCTTACCGACAGCTAGGGGCAGCACTGACAGCGAATGGTGAGTACGCCGAAGCAGTTACCACACTCAAATTAGCTGTGCAACTCGATCCTTACCACGCCTTGACCCACTACAACCTCGGTGTTGCTCTACAACAGCAAGAACAGTATGAGGAAGCCATGGCTGAATATCAGCAAGCTCTTAGCCTGTCTCCGGCATTAGCAGAAGGTCATTACAACTTGGGTGTAGTTTTAGAAAAGTCTCAACAGCGAGAGGAAGCTCTCTCTTCTTTGGTCAAAGCTAGAGAGTTATTCGCCTTTGCTGGTAATGAGGAGAAGGTGACAGAGGTTGATGAGTACATCAAGCAGCTAGAAGCACAAGACAAGTTGGTTGATACTCAAGAAACTCCTGAGGTAGACTCTCCTAAAATTCCACAGATGAAGTCTCCTGAAATTCTGGAGGTAGAATCCCAAGAAACTCCTAAGGTAGAGTCCACTGAAACTGAACAGATGGAACCGGAAAAGTCTGAACCAGACAGAGGGATTCCTAAGCTTTAAATGGGTAAGCGGTCAATATCAGGGTTGGAGCCAATAATAACCATAAGCATATCTTTGTACAGAGGTTGATTAGGGTCAGGGTTAATCTCAAATTCAGCATCTCCCTTAATAGCCAGGACAGTCAAGCCATAGCGCTTGCGCAATTCCAGTTCCAAAATGGTTTTGCCATCAAATTTTTCTGGCACTCTGACCTCGACAATACTGTGCTTAGAGTCTAGGTCAAACCATTCCAAAATGGATGGTTTGGTGAGGGAGCGTGCTAAAGCACAACCTGCGTCATTCTCAGGAAAAACTACATGATCGGCTCCTACCCGTTTTAACAGCTTGCCATGAACTTCTGAGGAAGCTTTAGCAATGACGTAAGGAACTCCTGCTTCTTTTAAGTTGAGGGTGGTGATAATGCTTTCTTGTAAATAGTTACCGATGGCAATAATTACTGTGTCAAATTCTAAAATCCCGGCTTCTTTCAATGCTAATGGTTCTTTTGAATCGAGCTGCACAGCATGGGAAGCTATTTTTTCGGTTAACACTTGGCAAACTAGTTTTTCATCAATATCAGTACCCAGAACCTCATAGCCAAGTTGGTATAGTGTGGAACAGACAGCTCGACCAAAACGCCCTAGTCCAATAACGGCAAACTGTTTATTTTCTTTGGGTAGGTTACGCAAAAACGTTAAAAATGATAGATTCACTTCGGCCTCCTTTGATAACTGCTATAGTAAGTTTTTATTACTTGTTCCTTGTTGATTTTTAAGTGTTAATTGCCATTGGCAATTTGCCATTACCAAGCCAGTATACCTTTTACCTAGGATTATCCCACAAGTAAGTTTTCTTCTGGATAGTGAACTGAACTGGGACGGGGTTCTCCTAGTAGGGATGCCATCAGCAACAAAACTCCAACCCTGCCAATGTACATTGTTCCAATTAACACTAGCTTTGCCAAGGTAGAAACGTCTGGGGTAATCCCTGTGGAAAGACCGACAGTAGCAAAGGCTGAGACAACTTCAAATAAAATCTCAATAAAATCCATATTTGGCTCAGCTAGGGAAATTAAAAGTGTTGAGAGAATTACTGTAGCGAATGATCCGACTAAGACTCCAATGGCTTTTAGAATTAGCTCAATTGGCACCTGGCGCTTATATAGATAAACCTCTTCTTTGCCTTGTAAAATTGCTTTGGTAGAACTAACTAAAATTCTTACTGTTGTAGTCTTGATGCCACCACCTGTTCCCCCTGGACTGGCTCCAAAAAACATCATTGCAATGGTAATAAATAACCCGGCTGTGGTCATTTTACCAAGATCAATGGTGTTAAAGCCTGCGGTTCTGGTGGTCACTGACTGAAACCAGGCTTTGATAAATTTGTCTGATAATGTTGAAGGTCCTAGAGTGTTATAATTATTAAATTCGATGAATAAAAATGCGATTGCTCCCACTATCAACAAAAAGATAGTGGTGCTAGTGACTACTTTAAAATTCAGGGAAAATTCCAGAGACTGACGTCGTCGGAGCATGCGATCGCGCAACCAAAGATAAAACTCAAAAATTACCTGTTGACCAATGCCACCGCAGATAATTAGAGCTGTGATCACTAGGTTCAGTAGAAGAGATGACTGATAACTTGTTAAACTGTCTGGAAAAAGACTAAATCCAGCATTATTCCAAGCACTGATGCTATGAAAAATGGCTAACCAGAGTCCCTGGTATAATCCATAATCGGGAATAAACACTAGTAAAAGTAGAAAAATCCCTGTGATTTCAAAAATTATTGCTGTGGCAATGATGGAACGAATTAATGCTGCACTGTCTTGTAAACCTTGTCTATCTAAGGCTTGTTGAATGGCGATTTTCTGCTTTAATTTGAACTTGCGCCCCAGTATTAAAATGAGAAATGTGGTGGTGGTCATATAGCCCAAACCGCCAATTTGGAAGAGGGCAAGCACAATCAACTGTCCCCAGAAGGAAAAATAGGAGCCAGTATCGACAACCACTAGACCAGTAACACAGACAGCAGAGGTTGAGGTGAATAGTGCCACCATGGGGTTAGTCCATGTGCCATCACTAGCAGCAAATGGCATCATTAGCAAAACAGTTCCGATGGCAATTACGGAAAGGAATCCAAGGCAAATGGTTCGGGGAATAGTCATTGGTCATTTGTGATTTGTCTTTGTCCTTTGTCTTTGTCATTGTTCATTTGTGATTTACCATCTGTCAAGACCCTTTTTCCTTAGTAGCGGCCCACCGCGTGCCCCCGTCGAATTGGGTATGGTTTATGGAAGTGAGAACCGCTATAGTTGGTGATACGGAACGATGCTTGTGGACAAGATATGACATTAAGTCTTGAAAAATTGAGTCTTGAAAAACAGATTCAGGAATTTTATGATGCCTCTTCTGGCTTGTGGGAAGCAGTTTGGGGTGAACATATGCACCATGGCTATTATGGCTGGGCGGGTACTGAGAGGAAAAACCGATATCAGGCACAAATTGACTTGATTGATGAATTGCTCTGTTGGGCTGAAGTGGAGCAAGCTAGTACTATTTTGGATGTCGGTTGTGGGATTGGTGGCAGTTCACTTTATTTAGCGCAACAGTTTGAAGCAAATGTTACTGGCATTACGTTAAGTCCAGTTCAAGCATCACGAGGGACTGAACGAGGGCAAGTGGCTGGGTTGGCGACACGGGTTCAGTTTCAGGTTGCTAATGCTTTGGATATGCCTTTTGCTGATGAAACGTTTGATTTTGTCTGGTCGATGGAGAGTGGAGAACATATGCCGGACAAGCAACAGTTTCTTCAAGAATGTTATCGGGTGCTGAAACCTGGGGGAAGGTTTTTAATGGCAACTTGGTGTCACCGTCCGATAACCTTGGCGACGGGACAATTGACAACAGATGAACAGCAGCATTTGGCTGAGATTTATCGGGTTTATTGTTTGCCTTATGTGATTTCGTTGCAGGAGTATGAGGAAATTGCTGGCAATTTGAATTTCCAAACTATTCGGACGGCGGATTGGTCAGATGCGGTTGAACCGTTTTGGGATATTGTGATTGATTCTGCTTTTGAGCCGAAAGCGATTTTAGGGTTGCTTAAAAGTAATTGGAAAATTGTGGAAGCGGCACTGTCGATGGGGTTGATGAGTCGAGGGTATCGCCGGGGGTTGATTCGTTATGGGTTGTTGTATGGCAGCAAGTGAGGATTGTAACGGAAATCATTTGCTGATACCTTGAGTTATCAAAATCAGTTGTATATGACCCAAATCTGATGATTCCTATGGGGTCATCCCATGTTAATTAGCAGTTTATTTTACGGAAAGGAGGTCAAATCCCGTGAAGTAATTATATATATAACAGTGAGTTAGTTGCCAATGGCAATTTGGCATGGGCAATGGTAAATCAATCGATTATTGTGGTAAGCACTAATGCTAGTAAAAATTAGTGCT
This sequence comes from Moorena sp. SIO4A1, assembly GCF_010672065.1. Classification (NCBI taxonomy): domain Bacteria; kingdom Bacillati; phylum Cyanobacteriota; class Cyanophyceae; order Coleofasciculales; family Coleofasciculaceae; genus Moorena; species Moorena sp. SIO4A1. The sequence continues at coordinate 60,974 of NZ_JAAHHX010000008.1, forward strand.
ATATTACTAGATTTTATCCTAGGTGGCTGAACGTGTTAGGTGGCTGTATCTTGTAGCTTTAAATTTTAATTAGGAGTAGGTCATGAACCACTTTACTGTGCTTATGGAGTTTTTGCGCGATCGCCAAAGATTCCTGAAGGAGGTTGACCAAGGGATTAGGATTGATATCAAGATTATCTCTTTATTAATTGCCAGCTCGGCATTTTTTGGGATTTATGGTGCAATTATCGGCTCGTTTAGTGGCCCCCTCCAGATTATCTCTTCAGCTATCAAATTACCGGCGCTATACCTTTTAACGCTGTTGATTTGTTTACCGACTTTATATTTTTTTGAGATTAGCTCAGGCTCTAAACGTAGTTTTGGGCAGTACCTAGCTTTGCTTTTGGCGGCGACATCTGTGATTAGTGTGATGCTATTTGGCTTTGCTCCTATCACTCTCTTTTTCCGTCTCTCGATTGATGATTATACATTTTTTCAGCTCTTAAATATAGTAATATTTGGCATCACTGGGTTAATTGGTGTCAATGTGTTTTACCAATGCATGGGATTGATCACTGAGCAAGAAGCTGAAGAAAACAAATATCGCACTAGGATTCTTAAAGCTTGGTTAGTGCTCTATGGATTTGTTGGTAGCCAATTGGGATGGACCCTCAGACCATTCTTCGGAGCTCCTGGGGAACCTTTTGCCCTATTTCGCGAGCTAGAGAGTAATTTTTATATGCATGTGTTGCAGTTAATTGGTAGAATGCTGGGTTGGGGTTAAGGCTTACTATTGATTTGCTATTTTGAAGCCACACTTGTGGCAGGTATAGCGCTGCGCGCAGCGCTATTTCTTATATCGATAACGGATGGGATTGCTTGGGTGCAAGTAAGAGGACTTGATTTCTTCGCAGTGTGGTTTGGGTGCATCTCATTAAAGCTATTTGACACGGTGGGTGGAACGGGCATCTTGGTGGAATGGGCATCTTGGTGGAATGGGCATCTTGCCCGTTTCATTTCCGGACGAGCTTTCCGAACAAGGCTCGAAGAGGGGGAAAATGAGGGCTCGCCCAAGGGTGGTGCGTTACGGGGCGGACTATGCCAACCCTGGCTACGAGGCTGAAAATAAGGGCAAGTCCGCCCCTAACGCACCCTACGCAAGTGATTGGGATTGGTACAAGATATCATAAAATGGTTAACAGGAGCGAGATGATATGTCATCAAATTTAGGTAATTTAGAGATTACGTCAGAGGATATCAGAAACCTGGTAGATCTGAATTTTGCTAAGCTGGTGGCTATTGATTTTTGTCGGGGGTTTATATTTAAGAAGCCTAAGAATATGTTATCGATTCTGTTAACTGAGATATTTATATTGGGTCTGAGTTTAATTTTATTTTTGCCTCCAATCCTGATTTTTATGAAAAATTCAGGCAATTTGCCTGAAGACCAGGCTGGGATAACTGGGCTATTTACTATACTGGTGGGATTGTTTGTTTCAGGGATAGTGATTGGTAATGTATATCTTTATAAACAAGGAAAGCGAATTAAGTCTTTGGTTAGGTTAATGGATCAGGTTGATAACTATAATGGTGTGATTAAAGCGATTGATTTAGCTGAACGAATAGAGGCAATTGAGGGCTCAATTACTGAGTTCAAGCACTCTGAAAGCCGGAGAAAAGTAATTAAATCTCTCGCTATTACTAAAAAAAGTTTAGTTAATGCTTTACAAGTGGAAAATTTAATCAGAAGTCATAATAATTTAATTGAAGGTCGTCAGGCATTGTTAAGCAATCTTGATGATAATTTGGCTACTTTGATGGCTTTTGATCTGAGTGAGGAAACTGGTGAGTATGGTCGCTTACTGAATCAGTCTCTTCAGATTGGTATGAGTGTACATAAGGAGGTGATAAATTTACGAGGTAAGCGGTAAGTTGTTCGGGTAGCGTGGCCTTTTGGCCAAAGTTGTCTATCAGAATGAAGAATGTAGAATGTAGAATGTAGAATGCACAATTCTTAATTCTTAATTCTTAATTCTTAATTCTTAATTCTTAATTCTTAATTCTTAATTCTTAATTCTTAATTCTTAATTCTTAATTCTTAATTCTTAATTCTTAATTCAAAAATAAGTAAGCTGAGACCTAATGCTGATTAGATAACCATTTCTCTTTGATGCGTTGGATTTGTGCTTGAAACGGGGCTGCTTTTTCGGGATTGACCATGGCGATGAAGTTGGCGTAGCCTTGAATGGCTGCGATTACATTACTGGAGTTTCCCCAGTGTTTGCTGTCTGGACCGTCTTTTTCGATTTGATAGAGGGTAGCACGGAAGCGTTTTAATTGTTTTCTGGAAATATTGAGATGGTGGTTGACTACAATTCCTGTTACTTCTTGCTGTTGGGATTTGCGTAGGATTCGGGTCTTTTGTTGATTGATAGTAAACCCTTCGTTAGCTACTACGGAGCTGGTGCGTTTTAGGAGTTTACCGATAAAGCGGAGGCTATCACCGGAGGCGGAGAAGGTGAGGTCATCGGCATAGCGGGTGTAAATAAAGCCTAAGTCTGTGGCTAGGTTGGTTAGTCGGTGGTCTAAACGACGGCACAATATGTTGGTAATGGCTGGTGAAGCAGGGGAGCCTTGGGGGAGGTGGCGATCGCTTGTGGCTACGTAGTAGGTTTTGCTATCTAGTTCGACTTCTTCGATGTCGGCTTCTGTACATAGTAATCCAAATAGTGTTGCTGCTGCTTCTGAATAACCGAATGACCGGAAAAGTCCTTTGACTCGTGGGTAGGAAATGGATGGGAAGAAGTTTTTGAGGTCAATGTTGATAATGACATCAGCACCAACATGAGGCTGGGCGTTGGTTACTATGGAGCGATCGCGTCGAAAGCCGTGAGCTGCATTGTCTAGTTCTAGTTTTTCTAGTATGTTGCTGAGAATCCAGTGTTGTGCTTGTTTTAGTTTTGGTTTGGGTGCGGAAATTAATCGCTCTCCACCGGTTTTTTTGGGAATCTTGAAACGAATGTAGTGAGATATGGTGGCGGTTTTGCGATTAAATGCGAGAAAGCGTAGCTGTCCTAGGGTAATCCCCATGGCTTGACCAATTTCTTGAGCTGTGCTAAGCAGGGGTAATTTATAGGTTTCTAATCGTATGCGATCGCTTTCGGTATGGTTTAGACCTGGGGATACTTGCTCACCGAGATAGAGTATTTCCTGTTGCTGGCGTATAGCCCACGCTTGGGCACGTTCGAGCCGTTGTTGTTCCCGTCTTTCTTTGGTTTCCTGACGCTTACGCCTGGACTCTGCTAACCGTTCTTTTAGCAAGCGCTTACGCAGTGCTTGTTCGTTTTGTAGTTTCTTACTTTCTTGACGCAGTTGGGCTAGTTCTCGCTGGAGTTCTCCCCGCCGTCGAATTTCATCAGCTGGATCTTCTGGCATCTCACCTTGTGCTGGCCAAAATCCGTAGCGAATCATTTCTTCGAGGACGAATTCTTCTTTTCCAATTTGGCGGATGCGATCGTAGAGTTCCTGACGGGTACGGGGTTGGTCTGACATGGGTTTTTATAGCAGTTTGCAATTGGGTAAGGTACAAATTCTTGGGTTTTAGGGAGCAGGGAGCAGGGAGTAGGTAAGAAAGAAGAGGGAAGTCGGAAGATGGAAAAAATCCTGTGTACCTCATAGCTAGGAAAAAGGCTATAGTTTTTAAGGTTAGTTGAAGGTTATTTGTGATACCATTAATGATTAGCTCTATACAAAAAAATCACGCCTACTCCGTTGGTTACCCCTTCGTAAACTCCCTCGGACTAGACTGCTCAACTCAAGCGGGCTCGGGTGCTATCGCTAATTAGTTTTAAGAAAACGAAACCGTAATAGCGATAGCACCCGACAGCCCGCACAGTCACGAGCAGGCTAGTGATGCGTGGTTGAACTTATCGCAGGGACGGCGATCCACCGCCCAGATTGCAAGGCTGTTTACCAACTGGTGGAATGGACGTGATTTATTGATACTGACGAGCGTGCTGCATCCGCAACGCCAGAATGTGTTCACAAGGACCTTTGTACAGCTTATTTTGCTGATACCAATTACAGGTACACTCTGCTGCTATTATACGTTCATCACGATCAATTGTCAAAACGGGATTATAGGTTTTGCTTTTATCTGTGACATTTCCCTGTAGCTGGAGTGTACCTCCAGCGTCTTTTACTGAGGTTACTTGTACGGCATTGTTACTTAAGAAGCGGGTTGCTGTTTCTTCTCGCTGATTGGCAAACCGTAACCGTTCCATGGGTAAGGGCTCTCGGGAGAGTTCCCGGACTCGATATACTTGCTTGTTTAAGTCGTAAATGGCTCGTCCGGCTTGGGTGTAAGCTCCTAAGGCACCTAGGACAGCAGTAGGACTTAGGTCTAACCGCTGGGCGAGACTATCGGGACTTTCTACCCAGTTTTCTCTGAGTGCGTCAAAAATGAGTTGTTGAGTCCACTGATCTACATCTGCACGGGGTGCCATTAAGTCAAAGTTCCCAGCTTGGGACCAATCGTTAGCTGTCCATCCTGATAAACCGAGGGTAAAGGACATATCCCCTAGGTCAGCTACATAAAAGGATGGCATGCCGGTTCCGAGTAGGTGAATGGTAAATTTGTTGGCAATGGGAATCAGACGTTCTAGGATGTGGAGGCGGCGGCGTCCCCACACTCGGATGATCTGTTCTGATGAACCTTGATAGGGCGATCGCGAACAGACTACTTCGATGTTCCAAGGCTCAAATACTATTCGCACGGGTTCTCCTGGTTTGAGATGGTAACGCATTCCCCGTGGGCCAGTTTTTTCTTTGTGGCGACGCAACACAAAACAGATATTGTGAATATCCATGGGCTGCAAGTCAAAGGTGGTGGCGGGTAAGGCCATGGCGGAACTGACTTGTAGAAATCCTCTTACCCAACTGTCTGGTAGGTCAATTTTGACTTCTTTAAATGCTGCTTCATGGGTGGTTTTTACTTCAAAACCGGAGGGGTCAATTTCAAATTGGGTTGTCTTGTAACTGCGGATTTTTTGAAATTCGTTGTATAGGGCGGCGGAGTAGTCTATGTTTGTTGTACCGCAGGCGAATTCGCTGATAGTTTTAAAGACTTCGTAGCTGGCTCCTAGTCGGCCATAACTGGATTCATCTTGGCTGAAACATTCAAAGAAGACTTCATCGGGATGAACGGTAATTACTGGATCGAGGACAAACCAGGCATCACGGTCTTTCTCATAAAGGTAATTGTAGTACTGCTGTCTGGCTTTATAAAAGGTGGATAATCGTTGATATCGGTTCTGATTTAATTGAGTTAGTTCTGCTTGTAAGGGTTGAATTTTATTGGCGAGGTCTTGGCGTTGTGCGGCTATGATTTGCCAGTCTTGTTGGTCTTGGTTGGCACGCCATTGTTTATACTCAGTTCTGTCTTTGGGTTTGAAGCGTAAATCGGAAACTACTACGTCATGTAGGGCGCTGATGGCTTCTCGAAAGGCTACATTTTTCCCTAATTCACCAATGAAGTAGGTGGGAGGACGCTTGGTGTCTGGGGAGAAGGACATTTGGGTGCTGCTGCCGCGATCGCTAACTGCTGTATTATTTTTATAGGCGTAGTTAAATTCCATGGTTTTTAGGGAATTGAAGTATTTTTTTAATTGTTAATAATGGAATTAGTAATCGGGAATCGGGAATCGGGAATCGGGAATCGGGAATTGGGAATCGGGAATCGGGAAAATTATGAAATAGATAATGGAAATAGATAATAATAGTTTTTGGTGTTATACTGAATCAGTATTTTGTTTCATGAGCTATCAGGATATATTTGAAAATGGTATAGGGTTTCTCGTACTATCGCTACTCCCTACTCCCTACTCCCTACTCCCTACTCCCTACTCCCTACTCCCTACTCCCTACTCCCTACTCCCTACTCCCTACTCCCTACTCCCTACTCCCTACTCCCTATTCCCGACAATCCACAATTGATAAATCCCTACACTCCTCTTACTTCGGAGACTGGTTTAACGTTAATAGGAAGAGGAATAGTAGGATAGTTTTGGTGAATTTTAAGCATAATCTGAATTGAACGGGCTTTATCACCAATAGCCATTGTGATGGATTGTCGTGTTAATATTTCTGCTACTATTTTAGCAGCTGCTTGGCTTTTTTGGGCTTCAGCTTCTAGAAATGCAAACACGCGCTGTTTAGCAATTCGTCCGCGATTAACCCGAGACAAAATACTGATAAAGTATGGAATTAAGTCTTGCAAACGGTCGGGATTATCTAGGGCATACTGTTCTAGATAGTTAGTGGCAAATAGCTGCATGTCTTGACTGGGATGTTCACTAAATTTGAGGAGATAATCTTGACCATAACTCTGCTGAAAGGTACGTAGGACTAAATCCCGCCCAAATTGACGAACATCATCCCGAGTACTGTCACAAATACTGACCATGACTTCAGGTGTCCAGTCTTGTTCGGTAATTTGTTGGCTAAACAGTTGTGTAGCAAATTCTCGGGAATCCTGCCATTTTGCTTCTAGTAATCGCACTGCCGCTAACATGTCTTGAGAATTGCTACGGATACGGTTGATGATTTGCTCAATCATTGTCCAAGCGGCTTGACGGACGGATAGGATTTCATGATTGGCTAGTTTGACAATGTCAGGAGTTTCTAATTCTAATACCCAAGTGGTATAGTTAGCTTGGAGTACTAATCCTGCTAATTCTTGAGCGGCTGATGATTTGGCTTGGAGAAGTTCCATCGCGTTGTCTTTGGTAATCCTAGTCATCCAGCTGGGTAAGTCTTCTCGTAGCAGTTGGACTAAATCTTGGTGAACACCTTGATGTCTTTCTGGTAGCTGCAATAGGGTAATGATTTCTGTTGCTAGCTGAGTTACAAATTCTGGATATAATTGTCCTAAGCGCTGAATTACTGGACGAATAGCTTGACGCAAGTGTGCTTGTTGATTGGTTGCGATCGCTAATACTAAGTCGTAGTCTTGTAGCAACCGTTGATCGGGAAGTTGACCGAAAATCTGAACCCCAATCCCTTGCACTGACTGATGGGGAGCGTTGAGGAGTGATTCAATTAATTTGGGTGGTAAGTCAGCGGCAGGAGTTTCGTGATTGAATAGGATTCTTGCTCCCAATTCCTGGATTTCTGGCATGGGGTGTTGGAGCAGATCTAGTACTACTCCCATACCCAATGTCCTGAGTTGGGGGGTAAAACCTAGAAGCAGGGTTTGAGCAGTGTCTTTGGCGATATCGGTTTGAGTTGCTTCTAGTGCGAGTACTGTTGCAATAATTCGCCCGATTAATACTTTAGCTGTTGCTTCACTTACTATTGATTGAGTCAGTAACTGACGGGCAAAGGTACGGGTATCGGAGTGTTGACTGATCACTAAAGGGATGATCAGCTGGCTGCCGGTAATCAAGTGAGTTGGTATTGCTTGTATCCACTGATGGGCTTGAGTACGAGCTGGTGGAAACTGGCAGTTGGCTAAGGCAAGTAATAAGTCTAGGTTAGGATTGTCGGGATTATCGGAATTATATTTTTGTGTTGCTAGTTCAAAGCCGAGTTGAGCGGTTACTTGGTAGGGTTTGTTAACTAGTCTGATTACAGTCTCTGTATCGATTTGATTACAGAATGACTGACATACCCTTAAGGCTTTGGCGGCAAACTCATGAACTTGATGACAATGGCTTTCTAATAGTAACTGTAGCAGTGCCTCTGGATGTTGCTCCCAAAGTTTAGGAAAGGCTTCTTCTCGCACATCTGGTTCTGGATCACCGGGTTTGTAGTTGTCTCGACAACGCCATGCCTGGCTGTTGGGCATTAATTGGTAACGGGGACTATTGGTATAGAGAATATGGTTAAAGGTTAAGTAACCAGCATAGCTGTCCCAGTTGCGAGTGTAGCTGGTGCGACTCCAGTTCGAGTAGTTCCAGCGATAGAAGGTTGATGTTCTGGCGGGCACCCCATCAGAATCAGAATATTGGAGTAATATCTCTAGGGCTAGATTTATGTAATTGCGTTCGGCTTTGCCGTGCCAAAGGCAATCGCATTCTTCACCCAATTTCCTGAGAGTCCGCCATACCCGCCGCCGTAGATAGTCACGAGTTACGTTGCTGTAAGCGCGTTTAGCATCAGGACTACCGAGGTAATTGGCACGGGGAATATATTTGCGACTATTTCTGTCCCAGTAATATCGATGCCAATAAGACTGACGAAACATTGGTGGCTCGGTGTCTAGGCGGTAGGCGATAATGCCAAATACTTCCGCATCTTGCCGATATTCGGCAATCTTGAATATGTGGCGAATGGCTTTGAAGTAGTTGGGGCGTAGGGGAGCAGTGCGTAAGATGTTTAGTAGTGCTGGACGCACTTGAGCATTATTAATTTGATATAGGGTATCGAGGACACCAAAACGAGTATAGTCGTTACTGTCTAGATAGGTAACTAGGGCATTAGAGAAGTCAGCAGGATTATCGGTTTCGATATGGGATTGCAATTCGGCAGGCAATTGCTCTATCTGTTGAGAGCGCAACCGTTCTTGAGTTGATTGATCACAGAGTTTCATCCAGGCTTCCCAAGCAATCCCCTTGACAAAGTCTGGAGTTGAAGGGGTTTCATACAAGCGTTGGAGGTGAGGAATTACATGCTCATCACCACACCATCCCAAAGCCCAAGCAATGCAGTAGTCTTTTAAGGGTTGATCAGTCCCAATCAGAGGGATAATTAAGGGCGTAGCTTCAGGAATTTTAAGTTCTCCAGCCCGCCAGATCGCTCGGGTTTGGGACCATTTACTAGAGCCTTTACTATTATCTGGATTTGCAATTGCGTTGAGAATGGCTTGATGGCGTGGGTCGTTGCTAACTACGTTACTGCTATTTAAGTCATTAACCTCTTCTTGAGTCTCACTATTTGATGGCTCAGTTACATCTTGATAGCCTTTCTTGAGTTTTGAGCCCACTAACTGATCAAACACTTGTTGTGCTTTAGCCAAAGCTACCGGCTGAGCAGTTTTTGAACTTTCTTTCAAGGTCTTGCCACGGCGTCCATAGCGGAAGTTAACGATATACTGATCGTTACCGAGATCACACAGATCGACTTCGTAGATTTTATCTGAGTTATCAGCTTGATAATGGAGCGTAGTGCGTTTGATCAGTTTCATAAGACATCAGGGAAAACCCAGTTAGAAGTAGAAACGCCTGTCATTACCACGATATTAAAAAAATTATCTAGTCGCTCTCGTTCCCCAATCCTAAAGCTATCGTAAATAGAAGCACGGTAAGCCCAGCCTAACCGAAAGGATTAAGACTTGCCCATTGCTGCGTAGCTTGATTCTGATGTACCCGATAGATTAATGAGCAATTTTCCAGACTTATCCAGTCACCATTTCAAAGTGATCAGGGAATTGGGTCATAATCGCGCTGGTGGGAGAGTGACCTACCTAGCCCGAAACCAGGTCAATCACCAATTGGTAGTGATCAAGCAGTTTCAGTTTGCTCAACGCAACAGTAACTGGTCAGACTATGAGACCATAGAAGGGGAAATTCAAGTGTTGAGGGGACTGAATCATCCCGGTATTCCCCGTTACTTAGGGTCATTTCAAACCACTAGGGGCTGTTGTTTGGTACAGGAATACAAACATGCTCCTTCCCTGGCTGTACTTCGTAGTTTTGACCCGGAGGAGATTAAGCAAATCGCGGTTGGGTTACTCAACATTCTGGTTTACCTACAACATCGGATTCCTCCGATCATTCATCGAGATATCAAACCAGAAAATATCTTAGTAGATGAGACGATCAATGTTTTTTTGGTAGACTTCGGGTTGGCTCGGATTGGTGATAGTGAACTAGCGGTGAGTACTGTAGCCAAAGGCACTATCGGGTTTATGGCTCCGGAACAGTTATTTGATAAAGCCCTAAGTAAAGCGTCAGACTTATATGGGTTAGGAGCGACCTTGATTTGTTTACTGACTGGTACTCGATCGACTACTATTAATACCTTAATTGATGAAGACTATTGTCTCAATTTTCAGCATCGTCTACCTCAAGTAAGTTTGGGTTGGCTGCAGTGGCTGCAAAGGATGGTAGAACTCAAACCTAAGGACCGTTTTCCTGATGCTGAAACGGCTTTAGAAGCTCTTAAGCCAATCTACGTTATCCGGATTCCAGAGGCAAAACTATCCCAATCGTATCTAGAATTGAGGGCTAAAAAATTAGGGGAAAAACTGACAAAAACTATCACCATTTGTAATACAGTTCCAGACACAGCCTTAGAAAGCCGCTGGCAAATTGCTCCCCATGTGAGTGACCCACCCCACACTCCCTACTTCCATGACTGGATTCGATTGGACACAGCTGATGTTAATGGTAATCAAGGGTTGTGCCAAATTACTATAGATACCAGTAAGCTGATGGCAGACCAAACCTATGAGCGAGAGGTATTAATTCACACTAATGCTGAACAGTCAACTCAGGTTTTACCCCTGAAAATCCATACTGCTCCGGTACCAATTGCCACGAAAAAACTTCCCTATCTATCCCTAGCGCTATTGATTGGCTTAGCTACTACAGCTACGTGGGTTGAAACTACGGCTTGGGAGGGAATTGTGAGTAACAGTGGGACAATCGGGATTGCGATCGCTACTTTTGTTTCAGTCTTGGTGGCAATGCTGGGATTGACTGCGGCTGTGACATCTGGGGTGATTTCGAAACTGGTCGCAAGACTCAGAGCCAGGTTTAGTATTCCGTTAAAGGCTATGGATACCGTAGCAGCAGTGTTTTTTGCTGGAGTAGCAGCCCTGTTGGTAGCTGGATTTGGTGCCAAGTTTCGCGCTACCGATAGCGCGATTGCTACCTTTGCAGCAGTGGATGCGGTAGTGTTTATGGCAGCCTTTGAAGGGGAAGGAGTCGCTCAAAGCTGCCGAAAGCGTGGGTTTAGTAAAATCTTAGCCCTGGGAGTGCCTGTGTTATCGGTAGCCTTGGGCATTAGTTTAGGTATCGGTTTAAAGCTGGGATTTTTAAATGTGTTGGTACTGATCGCCATTTTAGTGACAGCAGTTCCCTTAGGTGTGATGATTCTCTATCCGCCATTAGAGCGTCTGCGGCAAGTCAAAACCTATCGGAAATTAGAGAGAAATTTGATCAAGCCTTAGAAGGTATTTATTTGGACGAGCGATCGCGCTACTGCCTGCACTCAGTTTTTTGTGACCGCAACAAAATAATAGATCTCGACTCCCTTTTATTTGTGGGTCTATGGTTTACCTACAACGTTTAACAATGTTTAACAATTAATAGTTAACCACCCAAGCCGCTATTATATTTTTTGATATTTAATTAGGTAATTTATTATTCCCTATTACCCATTATCAAAAAGCGCTCAGCTATATAGCGTTTTCCATACTAATGAGGAACACATTATTTTTTGCCTATTCCCTGTTCCCTGTTCCCTGTTCCCTGTTCCCTGTTCCCTGTTCCCTGCTCCCTGCTCCCTGCTCCCTGCTCCCTGCTCCCTAAACAAATGCACCTCACCCAATTGAAAAGCGCTATATTGAGTTCGTGATTAACAAAACTTGGTATCTTATAAAATTTTGTAATTTTATAGGTGTTTAATAGTTTGGCTTTGGAGTAACAGGTTTTATTAATGTAGAACTCCCCTAGCAGCTGATCGGCCTTTGATGATTTCAAACATGCTGTATCAGCACGCTCTGCAGTCAGGACTTATCGAATTTTTCACAGGCTGAGAATACACTGATTCATGATTACCATAGATAATTAATCGTTCTCACTTCTGTCTGGGTGTCGTTTATTCAATTGAAAATCACTTACGTGCAACCAACTGTAAATAAATATACTAAACCCGGTAGACAGGAGAGCAATTTTTAGGGCAAGATTATTTAGTTCAGAATATTGTCAAATGTCTGTTGTTTCTACGGTCAGGGTTATTGTGCCCGGTACTACCGCTAATCTAGGACCAGGTTTCGATTGCATAGGCGCAGCGCTAACTGTGTATAACCAGTTTAAAGTCACTCGCCTGGAGTCGGTAAATTCTGGATCAGTCAAGCTTAAGATTGATGTTACTGGTGTGGAAGCCAACAAGGTGAGTAGAGATGAGAGTAATCTTGTCTATCGAGCGTTTGTGACCTTATATGAGCGTCTGGGAAAAACTCCGCCTCCGGTACACCTAGAGATTGATTTGGGGGTGCCTTTGGCACGAGGATTGGGGAGTTCGGCCACAGCGATTGTTGGAGGATTGATTGCTGCAAATCAGTTAGCGGGTAAACCTCTTTCTCATCAGGAGGTAATGGAGTTAGCGATCGCAATTGAGGGGCATCCTGATAATGTGGTTCCAGCGCTTTTGGGGGGATGTCGTTTGACCGGTCGAGGTTTGGCGATGAAACCCCAAAGACCCCAAAGACCCGAAGCAAAAGAACAGGATTGGGTAGTTTGTGATGTTGCTTGGTCTTCTGATCTGGTTCCGGTGGTGGCAATTCCAGATTTCGAGCTTTCAACACAGGAGGCACGGCAGGTGTTGCCTGATAGCTACAGCCGTGCTGATGCAGTGTTGAATGTGGCCAGTTTGGGGTTGTTGTTGCGGGGTTTGGAGTCTGGTAAGGGGGATTGGATACGGGTCGGTTTGCAAGACAGGATACATCAGCCTTATCGCCAAAAGCTGATTCCTGGTTATGACGCTGTGGAGGCGGCAGCTTTGGATGCTGGAGCCTATGGCATGGTGATTAGTGGGGCTGGTCCTACTTTGTTGGCCTTGGTGAGTGAGTCCCAAGCACCAGCGGTTCAGGAGGCAATGGCGGTAGCTTGGACCGATGCCGGGATTGAGGCTCAAGTGCGATCGCTTTCTCTAGATTCCCACGGCACCAAGATTGCTCTGGAATTAATTAGCTAATACCACATCCGATGGTATGACCCCCTGCTGGTTATAGTTGGTAATTGCTAGCTGATTACCCAAAATCTCTTACCCCTTAGCAGAAGGGTTCTGGGGGTGACCCACCTTAACCTAAATTTTTAACAATTCTTTAATTTTTTGGTAGCAATGGCTACTGAAAAATTTTTTTTGTGTTTTTTTGGTAAATACCCTTTGCAAATCTTTACTTTACTTAATATACTGAAATCATGTGGCAATAGGTATTTATTCTTAGCTATGGTCTCCGTAAATTTTCCTTGGATAACGACGATTATTCTGCTGCCCCTAGTGGCATCTCTGCTGATTCCGATCATTCCCAGCAAGTGGCTGAGGATGATTCGTTGGTATGCCCTAGGTGTAGCCCTTCTGGATTTTGTCCTAATGATCTATGGGTTTTGGCATCATTACGATTTCCGAAACTCCGATTTTCAGCTCAGGGAAAGTTATACGTGGATACCCCAGCTTGGCATTAGTTGGTCTGTAGCAGTCGATGGCTTATCGATGCCTCTGATTGTGTTAAGTGGCTTAGTCACTACCTTAGCTATTGTTGCGGCTTGGAAGATTAACCATAAACCGCGTTTGTTTTACTGCTTGATGCTGTTCATGTATAGCGCCCAGATCGGGGTGTTTGCAGCTCAAGATTTAGTGTTGTTTTTCCTAATGTGGGAATTAGAGTTGCTGCCAGTGTACTTGCTCATTTCTATATGGGGAGGAAAACAACGCTTCTACGCCGCAACCAAATTTATTCTTTACACAGCAGCAGGTTCAGTTTTTATCCTGGTCGCCGCGCTAATGATGGCGTTTGCTGGAGATACAGTCACCTTTGACATGCAAACCCTAGGGAATCGGAATTACCCGATAGCTTTGGAACTAGTAGCTTATGCGGGTTTCTTAATTGCCTATGGTGTCAAGTTGCCGATTTTTCCGCTACATACTTGGTTACCAGATGCACACAGCCAAGCTTCTGCTCCAGTCTCGATGATATTAGCTGGGGTCTTATTGAAAATGGGTGGGTATGGACTGATGCGCATGAATCTAGAAATGCTTCCTCATGCCCATACTTACTTCGCACCAGTGCTAGCAGTATTAGGTGTGGTCAATATTATCTACGGTGCTTTGCTTGCTTTTAGCCAAGACAATCTCAAACGACGACTAGCTTACTCATCAATTTCCCACATGGGTTTTGTGTTGATTGGCATTGCTTCGTTCACTGAATTAGGAATGAATGGAGCTATCTTACAGATGCTTTCCCATGGGTTAATCGCTGCTGCCTTATTCTTCCTATCTGGTGTCACCTACGAACGTACTCATACGCTAGCGATGGCGAAAATGGGAGGAATGGCACAAGACATGCCCAAAGTATTTGCCCTTTTCACTGCTGGTTCCATGGCATCCCTAGCCTTACCAGGAATGAGTGGTTTTGTTGGTGAGTTGTCAGTCTTTCTTGGAGTCACCACTAGCAGTGTTTACAGCTCATCTTTCAAAGTCGTCATCGTTCTATTAGCCGCAGTGGGATTAATCCTAACTCCGATTTATCTGCTTTCACTGCTCAGACAGGTATTTTTCGGTAAATATAACTCTGGAATAATTATTGAGAAATACCTAGGGGATGCCAAGCCTCGCGAAATTTTCGTTACCGCTTGTCTGTTAATCCCTATTATTGGCATCGGTCTTTATCCGAAGCTAGTCACTCAAACCTATGATGTGAAAACTGTAGCGGTTGCTGCTCAAATGCGCCAATCCTTACCAGTGATTGTTCAAGAGGAATCACCTCTATACTCTGGTACCTTCACACCGCCACAGTTACCTAATACAAATCCTCAACCTATTCTTGGGGTTACCAATTACTGAGTACTTCCTGTTACTGATTAGCGGGAGTTAAACAAAAAGAACGCCCCAAACAAAGCGGGTGCATCCCACTTTGGAAGAAACATACCCCAAATAGCTGTATCATGGTGATTCTACCGCCGAAATAAAACGATATATTTGCCAAAATGAGATGCTCCCAACAAACCGGGTGCATCTCACTGTTTTTATGAAAAGCGCGAGGGGAGAAAACCCCCTGTTCTATTGCTGTATCCCTTTCGAAATTATGAATAAATTCGCGCCAAAATGCCCAAAGGTAGCGATATTAGACTGGATTTATATCTTGATTTCTGTTTAAGTCCCGCTATGGGATTTTTATCCAAGATTGGGGAAGTAATGATAATATAATTGCGTTCCTGTAGGGACTCTGTCAGACTACTGTACAAGGAAGCCAAGCCAAAATGAATGTGACTCTTACCGTAAATGGTAAACAGCACACCCTCACCATTGAACCCCGTGTAACACTCCTAGATGCTCTGCGTGAATATTTGGGATTAGTCGGGAGTAAAAAGGGGTGCGATCATGGACAATGTGGAGCCTGTACTGTTTTAATTGATGGTCAGCGAGTTTATTCCTGTCTCACTTTGGCAGTCATGCAAGAAGGTAAGGAAATTGTTACCGTTGAAGGTTTGGCAACAGGGGATACTCTCCATCCGGTGCAGGAGGCATTTATTGACAATGATGGCTTCCAATGCGGCTATTGTACCCCAGGGCAAATTTGCGCTTCTGTGGCTCTTGTGGAGGAAGTTAAACGGGGTTGTGTTAGCGCGGTGACACCAGATTTGCATAGTCCTCCACAACTAGCTGAACTCTCCGAGGCGGAAATTAAGGAACGACTGAGTGGGAATCTCTGCCGATGCAGTGCTTACAATGGTATTGTGGCAGCCGTACAGCAGGTAATTGGACAAAAACCACCTTCTCCTGTGGCAGCGGTGATGGTCAGTGAATATGGAAATAACAAAGGATCATGAATAACTTCACCTATACCCGTGCCACTTCCTTGTCAGATGCCGTGAACCAGGCAGTTGCTGACCAACACTCCATGTTTATTGCTGGTGGAACGAATTTAGTTGACCGTCTGAAAGTATTCTTAGATCAGCCATCGCAACTGATTGATATCTCTCGGTTACAGATGCATAACATTGAACCGATGGCTGATGGTAGTCTGCGTCTGGGAGCGCTAGTTAGTAATACCGCAGTGGCAGACAATAGTGATATTCGCCGCAACTATCCCATGTTAGCTAGGGCAATTATATCTGGCGCATCTCAGCAAATTCGCAACATGGCTACAGTGGGGGGAAACCTGCTGCAACGTACCCGTTGTCCCTATTATTACGATACCGCCTTTCCTTGTAATAAACGGCAACCAGGGACAGGCTGCCCCGCAATCACGGGAATTAACCGTACTCATGCCATCCTTGGTGCCAGCGAGCAGTGTGTAGCAGTACACCCGTCAGATATGTGTGTTGCCCTAGCTGCATTGGATGCGGTGGTGGAAGTAGCAAGTGCCCAAGGGCAAAGGCAGATACCGTTTACAGATTTCCACCGTCTACCGGGAAATAGACCCGAGCAAGACACTAATTTAGAACCAGGGGAGTTAATTACCGCTGTGATTCTGCCGACCTTATCCTTTGGGAAATCTGGGGTTTATTTGAAAATACGCGATCGCGCTTCCTATTCCTTTGCTTTAATTTCTGTGGCGGCGGCGGTAAACTTGCAAGGGGAGCAAATCCAAGCTGCACGCTTGGCAATGGGTGGGGTAGCACACAAGCCTTGGCGAGCAACAGCAGCAGAAGAGTTTTTGATTGGTAAGTCGGCGGATGTAGCAACATTTACCGAGGCGGCAGAAATTGCCTTGGACTTAGCGAAACCTTTAACTGACAACGGTTATAAAGTCAAACTGGCAAAGCGGGCGATTCGTCGCGCCCTCATGGTTTCTGCTCAAGGAGGAGGAGTAGCATGAATCAAGTAACTAGTACTAGTATTAACCGCAAGGATGGACGAGCAAAGGTTACAGGGACAGCAACCTACGCTGCTGAACATCAAATTCCCGGTTTAGTTCATGGTTATCTGGTGACTGCTAATATTGCTCATGGGCAGATTAAAAGTATTGATACCCAAGCAGCAGCAACAGCACCAGGGGTAATTGCAGTTTTCACCCATAAAAACCCGCCGACTGTATCTAAACCAGCTAACGATTTTTTAACCTCGAAAATCTACGAGGCACGACTACCCTTATCAGATGACCAAATTTACTACGCAGGGCAAATTATTGGTTTGGTAGTCGCAGATACCTTTGAACGGGCACGTCACGCTGCCCATTTAGTTAAGGTAGAATACGTCACCCAAGAACCAATTGTAGAAACCAGCAAAGCTACCTTTAACGAAGCTCCACCCATGCTTGGGCAACAGATGACCTTTGAGAAGGGGAATGTTGCTGCTGGGTACTTTGCCAGTGCCATGGCAGGTGTAGGAGCCGAGATTACAGCAACATACACAACTTCCACTGAACTACACGCAGCGATGGAACCCCATGCTATCATTGCTCACTGGCAAGATGCAGACACCCTGACTGTCTACGAACCATCCCAGTGGGTAATCGGTAGTCAGCGTACTTATGCAGACCTGTTTGGACTTGCCCCAGAAAAAGTCCGTATTATCACACCTTTTATTGGTGGAGCCTTTGGTTCTAAAGCCTTCCCTTGGCCCCATGCCATTCTTGGTGCAGCAGCAGCCCGTCAACTGCAACGTCCCCTGAAAGTTGTTCTCAGCCGTCGGCAAATGACCGCCAACACCGGACACCGGTCTGAAACGGAACAAACGATTCGTTTAGGGGCAAATGCTGATGGTAGCTTGATGGCCATAGACCATGGGGTTAAATCCTGTACCTCACCAGTTGAGATTTTTACTGAACCTTGTACAGGCATCACACCAGTTATGTACGCTGCACCCAATCTGCGAACCCGTCAGGAATTGGCGGTCATGAACGTTGGGACACCCGCATTCATGCGTGCCCCAGGGGAAAATCCGGGGTTATGGGCACTAGAATCAGCAATGGATGAATTGGCGTGGGAGTTAAAAATCGACCCAGTGGAACTGCGGTTAAAAAATGAAACTAAGGAACACCAGCGCCAGGGTTTACCGTTCTCTGCCAAGGATTTCGCAGAATGTTTGCGGCTGGGTGCGCAACAATTTGGGTGGCAAGATCGACCAAAACAGGTGCGCTCCCTCACCCGTGATGGTAAGCTAATTGGTTGGGGCATGGCGGCATCAACCTTCCCCGCTTTACGGAGTTCAGCCACAGTCACAGTACGGTTGTTAGCCGATGGTACTGCCCATATCCTCACTAGTGCTAATGACATGGGTACTGGTGCATATACCATTGTTGCAGGTACAGCAGCCGAGGTATTGGGGCTAGCCGTCGAACAGGTACGGGTGGAGATGGGAGACTCCTTACTGCCAAATGGTGGGATGGCGGGTGGTTCCCAAATGACAGCAACCCTTGTACCAGCAGTGATGGCGGCTTGTGAGGCAGTTCTCAAGACGGCTCATGCCGCAACAGCCCAAGAAGCCTTTGCCACCCTGCATCAGTCGGGACAAGCTGCGTTTGAAGCGACAGCCTCTTCTGCAGCCGGTGAAGAGGGGAAGAAATGGGCATTCCAATCCTGGGGGGCACATTTTTGTGAAGTCAGCGTAGATGAAGACATTGCCCGCTTGCGCGTCAACCGTTGGGTGTCTGTGATGAATATTGGGCGAGTAATGAATGCCAAAACTGCAGCGTCTCAGATACGGGGTGGTGTAATTATGGGTATTGGGCACGCCTTGATGGAAGCCTGTGATTTTGACCCCAATATTGGCTATCCTGTGGTTTACGACCTGGCCACCTATCATTATCCCAGTCATGCAGATATTCCCCGGATTCAGGTGACATTTGTAGGGGAACCCGACTATAACTTTAATCCCGCAGGGGTGCGGGGTTTGGGTGAAATTGGGATTACAGGAGTATCGGCTGCGATCGCTAATGCTATTTACCATGCTACAGGTAAACGTATCCGTGATTTACCAATTACACCGGATAAGTTGTTGTGACACACATAACAGAAGAGGCGTTCCATTCAACGCCTCTTCTGTTATGTGATGATGTTTATGTTGTGATGATGTTAATTTTCATATAAGTCAACCACGGGTAAACCTTTTTTGGGAATGCTGCTGATAAATCTTTACCGAATTCAGCCTAGTTTATAGGAGAAAATTAAACTCAATATTCCCAACATAGCTGGTACCAAAACTAGTCTTATATTCAGATTAATTAGTATTAGTAACAAGACTAATATTGCCAAGACTGCGGTAAAATTTAGACAATAATCTTTAGAATTTATCTATCAACACTAGAGATTGCCGACAACTAGGGCAATGCTTTGTATGTCTTCGGAGAGCGATCATAGAATTGCTGATCACTTAATTATTGGAAAGGTGCTTATGTTAATCCCTGCCATGCAGGTTTTCCACTAAATCCTTACCTAAAATCTAAAATTTCAAATCTCATGACCACACCTGCCCATAATGTCATCCAGTCCATCTATGAAGCCATCAATCGTAGGGATGTTAACGCTGCGATGGAGTGGATAGACGACCAGTGTATTTACGAGGATCTCAACTTTTCCCAACCATTCAAAGGAAAGGAAGCTGTCAGACAACTTCTGGAAGAATCCTGTCAAGGTATCCCGGATGAGTTAAAATTCGTAATTGATGATATCACCACAGGCGATCCCCTGGCAGTAGGAATACTATGGCACGTTGAGTTAGACGGCATTCCCTTTCCCAACGGACGAGGTGTTAGCTTTTATCGTTGTTCTGAGGTAACTGGCAAGTTAGTTTTAGCCCGTGATCTGGTTGAACCCCCCATAAAACCAGGGAAGGCGGCATTCTTTATCATCCGACTAGTATCTCCGCTGATACGGATACTGCTGAAAGATCGGCAAGATAAAAGTACCATGGAAATCTCTCCCTTAGGCCAAGGGATTCCAAAAAGTCAACGCTTTCTTCCTCTAGTATTTGGGTTAATAGCGATCGCCTATATTTACATTCTGTTGCTATCTCCACCAGGGCAACTTATTCCAGGGGAACCCGCTTGGGCTATTCAACCAGAAACTATAGAGGAAATAGTAAATGAATCTCTGAATTTTTTCTTTATTTTACCCCTTTTTAACCGAGTAGGCATTAATTATTTAGAAGCACCAGTGGTTCATCCTACCTTAGAAGCACTCTTCAACTTTGCCGAAGCTTGGATTTTCATGTTTTTACCTCTACTCCTCGTCGATAGAAGGACAACTCATCTCCCCAAGATTCTGATTTGGAGTCTGGCGATGTTCGGAACCAATGCTGTTCTTACCCCTTATATGGCACTGCGCTATAATACACCAATTCCTCCAGTAAAGGAGGAAACGAACAAGGGAATATTAGCTCGTGTATTTGGTTGGACAGGAATGATAGTGGGGATAATTGCCTTATTTTGGGGGGTACTTTGCCGACCAGAGTTTGGAGATTTGGTCGAGAGAATGAACTATTTTGGCGAGCAATTGATGACGAACCGACTTACATTAGCTTTCTGTGTAGATTTAGTACTTTTTTCCCTTTTTCAGGCTTTACTTTTGGGTGCAGTTAACAGCAGAATTGGCTGGTTTCGATTTATTCCTTTCTGGGGACTTGCGCTATGGCTAATTATATGATTTGCTTGGAGGTTGGCTCAGCAAGAGCGGACGCAATTTGCTGCCCCAAATCACTTTTATTATCAAATCATAACTATAGCAATTCTCTTTCCCATGAGGTACAAAGGGATCCCCCTAAATCCCCCTTAAAAAGGGGGACTTTGAGGTTGAAAAGTGTACCTCATAAATGCAATAAACGCTATATGTAGTTTTGGCATCATCTGGTGTTAAATATCAAAAAGTTTACCCTAACGCTCAGATGACTGTGCTGCGGAGCATTTTTATTCAGTAAAGAGGAATTAATAATGTTAGAACTATATTTAGACAGTGCCGATGTTGAACAAATAGCACGTTTTCACTCTTGCTTACCAATTAAAGGAATAACAACTAACCCCAGTATTCTGGCTCAAGCCAACATAGGTGTTAATCAACTACTTAAAGAAGTAAATACTATACTAGGGAATGAGGCACGTTTCCACATTCAAGTTATTAGTCAATCTGTAGATTAAATTATCGTTGAAGCTGATAAAATAACAGCTTTACCCTATGATATTGTGGTTAAAATTCCCGCCACGGAAATAGGTCTGGTGGCAATAAAACAGTTACATCAGAAGCAGATACCTCTATTAGCTACGGCAATTTATACAGTTCAACAAGGTTTTTTAGCTGCATTAGCAGGTGCAGATTATTTAGCTCCTTATGTAAATCGAATTGATGTTTTTGGGGGAAATGGTGTCACAGTTGTGGAGCAACTTCAACAACTTATCCAACAACAACAGCTAAGTTGTTGTTTATTACCTGCTAGTTTTAAAAATCCGCGTCAAGTTTTAGAGGTATTACAAGCAGGGGTTGGTGCGATTACTTTGCCTGTAGGTATAGTGGGACAAATGGTTTTACATCCGGCTATACCTTTGGCCGTTGAACAATTTAATACTGATTGGCAACAAGTCTTTGGTGATAAATTAGCTTTTGAAACTTAATGTGACCTGAGTTTTGGATAATAAAATAGGCAGATATAGAGACCATACATAAACATACATATAGAGTTGATCGCAGTTATGAAGTACCTAAAACAAAATAATTTGTACCTGTTCCAATTGCAAACCGCTGTAAATATATTATGTTTATTGATTACATATTGTCACCCATCAAAGAAGCCCAGTCTTCATCTGGACTGGTTTTTACTTTAATCGGCTTAACCAAAACTCAGATTATTTTAAAATTTTTGACAACAATAACACCATGTTCCCATAGAGATTGTTTTAATTGATGTCTTTGTGAATCTGTCAGATTAAGCAAGTTACATCCTGGAAGGACTTCCAATCCTAGTCTGGAGTTATATTGTGTTTGTTTTAATGGATTTTTGATAATCATAAAAGTTCCTGTTTTTAGAGACTAGAATAATTATAATCGAATTTAACCTCAGGCTTATAGTTAAAAACCCAATTTTGATATTCTTCGCTAGTCATCTGTGACTGCTCCTGCATTTGCTGATTAGCAGCCTCCCTGTCCGTTGTGTAGTAACGCATTTCACCCAAAGCACTACGGGTTTGCATCAGTTGGCTACGGGGTATACGACGCTGTTCGTAGCGAGCCAGAGCTTCTTCAATGCTGGATGCTTGGGAACAGCACAACGCTAGTTCATATGCGTCTTCAAACGTACTATTTGCTCCCTGTGCCAAAGCAGGAGCCATAGGGTGAGCGGCATCACCCAACAAAGTAACTCTACCTTGACTCCAAGATTTGAGGGGTAAGCGATCGCAAATTGGTCCGTCCAAAATTCGCTCTGCTGGTGTTGCTTCCACAAGCGATCGCAATGATTCTCCCCAGTCTGCTAATTGATTGAGAAGCCGAGATTTGACCTCAGCCGCATCTTGGGAAAGGGTATAATCCGGTGATAACTGACGATATAGCCAGGAAATATGCCCATCACCGACATTTAGGAGGTACATAAATTCTTGATTACCTTTCACAAACCCGAGTTCACCGGGATTCAGTAATTCTTGGTTACATTTGATAACAGTACGCCAAGACATACTTACTAAATAGCGGGGTTTGCCGTCTCCAATTAAAGCTTCTCTAATGGCAGAATTTATAGATTAATAGCTTACAATAAAGCGTTTTCAGGTTCATTGTCACCCCCTCAGCTCTAAATTTTTATTTTAATTTAAAATATAAAAATTGATTATATTTTTACATAAATGAAGCGATCAAGGATAAATTAGTATTTGACTTAATGAGACTAAATCATAATAAACGAAAGTATTATCAACGAGATA
This sequence comes from Moorena sp. SIO4A1, assembly GCF_010672065.1. Classification (NCBI taxonomy): domain Bacteria; kingdom Bacillati; phylum Cyanobacteriota; class Cyanophyceae; order Coleofasciculales; family Coleofasciculaceae; genus Moorena; species Moorena sp. SIO4A1. Next base: position 83,745 of record NZ_JAAHHX010000008.1, read on the forward strand.
TAATGGCTAGATCGCTGAGAGAGTCTTGGTTTTAGCTTATTCTGTATAATCCCAGGGGAATAGAGCTGCAACCCTGGAAATTTCTTTTTTTAAATTTAATAACAGTTCTTCCATAGAAGACTTAGAAAACCCTAAATTTTCACTAAATTCTAAAAAATCATTTTCACTCATCACTACTATTCCAGATTTTTCCAATTCTTTTGCCTCAAATAATAGATATCTATAAAAGAAAGGGTTTATCATAATAACAAAACCAAATAGTCTACCAATTAACCCGGCAAATACTGAACTAATTCGTTGTAATCTTGAAGCTATAAGATACGAATTACCAAGACCATTTTCTTCAATAGTAATATCTTTCATAGCACAAGCCGCCCAAACTAATGCTCGGTGTACTATTGTAATATCATCATTTAAGTAAGCATGAAAAATTGCTATCAAACAGCAAACCCTAAAATCTTTGTATTGATCATTAATACAATTAAAAAAGACAATATATTGGAACCAGCTAAGAGGTTCGTTTATTTTGAATCGTCCTCTATAATATGCTAAATGTGCTTTAGTTAAATCATTTAAAGCCATTTTCACAACAATGGTTCTATCTTCAGGTTTCATTTTACTAATGTTTTGTAATTGATACAAAGCTGCATCGGTATGAATATCACCAAAGACCTTTAGCATTTTTTTTACTTCTCCTCCCTCAATAAAATTTTTAATAGTAATTGCCGATTTAACAACTGGAATTAAATTATTTACTGATTCGTTGATACTCATAATTATCACTAATGGTTTTTCAGTCACTAATGGTTCTTCAGTACATTTTATACTAAACCGACAGTTAAAAAACTCATAAAGCTTACGGTACAAGGTAAATTAGGCTATTTAACTAGCAAAATTTTCTGAAGACGAATTCTTTCCCCTGCTCTCTGCTCCCTGCTCCCTTTGCCAAAGTGTTTATTTAGCATAACAAGTACGGAATAACATTTTTTTTCAGCTAACAATATGCGAATTTTCATAGAAAAGTTGGATTGCTGGTGATAATACAATATTCTCGTCATCAAATATCTCCACAAAAGCCACAAAAATTTTTACTTTACATCATTGAGCCCAAATTGTTAAGCTTGGCTATAACAGGAGTGTCCAGCAGCCAAGATGAAAGATCTAAATTCTATTCTAGCAGCATTCGGAGACAGTCAACACAACGATCAACAAGTATTTCTTGCTACTGTTGTCAATGTTCAAGGCTCTACCTATCGCCAACCTGGTGCGCGGATGCTGATCACATCAACTGGTAAAATGGTAGGAACCATTAGCGGTGGTTGCTTGGAAAATGATGTATTTGAGCATACTCGCGTCTCAATGCCAGACGGAAAACCCATAGTCGTCACTTATGATACCACTGCTGATGAAGACATTATCTGGGGATTTGGCCTGGGTTGTAACGGTGTGGTAAACGTCTTGATTGAGCTTCTAAATCAAAGTAATCCCCTTAATCCCTTAGCTTTTATTAATCAATGTTTCCACAACCAGCAACCAGGTATTATTGCCACTGTTATTGCTGTAGAAGGTAAGGTTAATGTTCAGGTTGGGGCGCGTTTAATCCTGCAATCAAATAATCGTGTAAATACTGATATTAAAGACGAATATTTGACTGCTGCTTTGCTCAAAGATGCTCAAGCTGCTCTGGAAAATCAACATTCAAGTTTCCATCAATACCAATTAGCAGTCGGTAAAGTAGATATTTTTATCGAGTTTATTAAACCCCCGCCACACCTAATAATTTTTGGTGCAGGTCGTGATAGTCTACCTGTAGCAGAGTTTGCTAAAGCCTTAGGTTGGCGAGTCACTATTGTTGATTGTCGAGGGAGTGAGGTAACTCAAGAGCGTTTTGTCATGGCTGATCAGGTGATTCTCACCCGCAGGGAAATTTTAGACAAGCAAATATCTATTGATGATGACACCATTGCTGTGGTAATGACTCATAACTACCTCGATGATTTAGAAATTTTGAAAGTGCTAATCCCTGCTGCAATCAGCTATCTGGGTTGTTTGGGTTCAAAGCAACGCACTGCCAAGTTACTGCAAGATTTACGTGCAGCAGGAGTAGCATGTACACCCATACAGCTAGAAAAGTTATATACTCCTGTTGGTATTGATATTGGTGCAGATTCACCAGAAGCGATCGCATTATCCATCATTGCTGAGATTCAAGCCGTGTTAGCAAACCGTGGTGGTGGCTTTTTAAAACACCGCATGGAACCAATTCACGAACGAACTCAAGTCAAGGAAATCCCAATTGATAAACTATAAAATTTGTGGAAGTTTGACTCTTGATTCTTTGAATTATGAAATGAAAATAACCCATTCACAGCTAAAACCAACTGAATCAAATATTGCTATTATTATCCTAGCAGCAGGTGCATCAACCCGCATGGGTAAACCTAAACAACTCTTACCCTATCAGGGATGCAGCTTACTTCGCCATACCATAGAGAAGGCAATGGCTTCAGTCTGCAAGCCTGTAGTGGTGGTTTTAGGAGCAAATGCCCAACAGATATATTCTGAAGTTAACCAACCTTCTGTAACGGTAGTTGAAAACCCAGATTGGAATTTGGGAATGGGTTCCTCAATTCGTAGCGGAATTCTATCCCTTGGAAGTTGTTATGAAACCATAGACGCAGCAGTAATTACTGTTTGTGACCAGCCGTTTATTTCTCCTGAAATTATTAATCATCTAGTTGCAGCCTATCATGCTACGGGAAAACCCATCGTTGCTTGCCAATATGCAGATACATTAGGTGTACCTGTTTTGTTTAAACATAGATTTTTCTCTGAACTAGCAACCTTAGATGAGACCGTGGGGGCAAAAAAAATAATTAACAAATACTACAACGAAGTATTTAGTATTTCTTTTCCATTAGGTGTAATTGACATTGATACACCAAGAGATTACCAGAAGTTAGAGAAAAACCAAGAGGGGCAAGAGCTCCGGAGTTTTATTTGACAAAAAAACAAGACCTCCTAGGTTTACATCTCAAATACAAACCCTATAGTAGAGTGCGTTAATAACGCACCTTACTGGTATAGTTATGGCGTAAGTCCTGTTAGTTACAAGCCCGATCCCCTTGTGGATGAGGCTGTTGACTGTTCAATATAAAAAGAGTATAAAACTCATAGCTAAAGGCAAAAATGGAGCAAATACACTCAGAAATTGACGCAATTCGCCAGAGCATTGCCGCACTACGTGCTGAACGTGATACCCTAACCCGCCAGGAAATCATCCTAGAAGACCAGTCCCCAGAAGCGATCGCTCAAGCCTACCGTCGTCAAGCCAGTGAAAACGCCCAACGATCGGTAGAGATACTAGGAATCGATAATGCGATCGCAGCCTTAGAAGCCCAGTTGCAACAAAAACAGCAGCAGTTACAGCCAGCACTTACTATCAGTCAACCCCTAACCCTAGAAGACCAAATAGAACAAGCCACACAACAAGCTTATGACCACGCTGAACGGATTAATGAACTGGCAGCGGAACTAGCAGAAGAACTCAAAGCCCTAAAAGCGATCGCTCATGACCTGAGTCCCATTTATTGGAAGTTGTATCATCGACCCTTTGTTACTGGATTCAGAAGTACCTCAGTTCCCTACCTTCGTTCCGATCACGATGTTTTGAGGATTACCAAACTAGTCATTTAAATCTAGTAATTTAAATTAGTAATTAAAACGGATAAACTAATCTTAGGTTATCCGTTTATCCGTGTTTAAACATCCAGGTTTATCTAGTTTACCATTACCCCCCACTAACTTTAGCTTTGTAGCCCAGTTTAATCATTATTTGCACTAGTTTATCAGTATGATTCCCTTGAATTTCAATAGTATTATCTTTAACTGTACCACCACTACCACATTGGCCTTTCAGCTGTTTAAGTAACTTGGTTAAGGTTTCTGGTGATGATTGAAATCCACTAATTACTGTAACGGTTTTTCCCTTACGTCCTTTCCGTGATGCCTGTATCCGCAAATCTTGTTGATTTGGGGGAAGTTCCTGAATCCCTCGTTCAACTGCAGCGTCATTGCTAGTGCCAAATTCCTGGTAGGCAATTCGATTGCCAGAGGTTTTGGCGTCAGAAGCATTACGTTTTGATTTTGATGAAGCCATTGGTTCAATCTAGTATCAATCTATTTACAAGTCCGGTTAATCACTTACCAAATAGTAGTTCGATTTTTGGGTCAGGATAATGGGTAATCGGTAATCATCAACTACCAATTACCCATTACCCATTACCTATTACCCATTACCCATTATCCTATCCCGGAAAGAAACGGTTCTGGATGTCCCTGTTCAGGAACACAATCGATTTCGATCTGGAAGGTCCCTTCAAATCCAGTGTCTTGCACTTGAAATTCCCAGGCACCATCCACTTCTTTCATCTTATCAGCGGGATTGGGGGTAAAATCTGGCTGAGCAAATTTTTCATCGGTATGGAGGTAGAGTTCTATAGGTGTCTTGGCAATCAGAACCTGAATATAGTATTGTTTGCGGAAGATGACATTGTCAGAGAAACCAAGACCTAACAAATCCCGTTCACCGACGTAAAAGTCCAGGCATATTTCCCTTTTGTTACCAAAAGGTATTGAGTCCAACCTAAAAGGTTGTTTTACGTGAGGGTAGGTGGTGTAAATTACCCTGGGGAGTCGGCTCCCCGCTTTACTTGACCAGTTCAGGTCGCGCAGTTTCCCCTCATCCGGCTCCTCGCGACGGAATCTCTTGTCAGTGGTACCTCTACATTAGAATGGGTTGTCATCTAAATTGACCTTCATTCTATGTTTTTCGTCGTGGCAATGTAGGTGGAGTAGCTCAAGATTTCTGAGTTGGTCGTTTCCACCTTGTGCGCGTGGTATTATATGATGCGTTTCCATTAAATCTCCTTCCTTGAAGGTAAGACCGCAATGTGAGCATTTCCCTTTCTGTCTTTTCAGAAGTTTTCCCTTCTGGCTAGTCATTTCAGGGTGTTTTGCCATTCGGTTGTTCCAGTACGTTAGGTCACCATCGAAGGGACTTCGGGTTTCTTTGACTTTTACGTGTCGGACGATTTTTGTCTTTGCGTATTTAGGTAGGTAATTATCCTCCTTTGTCATGAATACCCAATTATCTTTCTTTGGTGCGTCCCATGGATTCTTTGGTTTTTCAACCTTAGTCCCCCAGTACTTTTTATTTACCCAGGTTCTTGATTTGTTTGGATGTCTTCTGTATCCCCATCTTTGGAGTTTGTTCCAGAGCTTGTTATCTAACCCTTTGAAGGTTTCTTTACTGACCACAGAGCGGTTGTAATTACACCATCCTTTTCTAATGGGTCTGAGTCGCCTGATGAGGGCTTCTTGGGGAGCGGCTCTGTATTTGTCTATGACTTTTGATAGCTGCTCCCAATGCTCCTTTACTCTCTTCTTGGATGGTTTGATGAGGGTCTTAAAACCTTGTTTTGAGTGGTTCTTACCTACCGGATACTGCCTGATATTGAAACCAAGGAAGTCATATCCTTCTGTGGTGTGAACCAGTTTCGTTTTACTTGGTTTTAGTTCTAGGCCAATGTCATTTAACCATATTTCTATAATTCTCTGGCATTCTTCTACCACTTCTTTGGATTTATGCATAATGATGAAATCATCTGCATATCTGACGAAGTTTAACGCTTGTTTGTTTCTCGCTTTTCTACCGGGTAACATTTCGGCGTATTTATTAATTCGTTCTTCCATTCCGTGAAGGGCTATATTCGCCAAAAGTGGAGATATTATTCCACCTTGTGGGGTACCCTCTATAGTAGGAGAGAATGTTCCCTCATCCATTACTCCGGCTTTCAACCATCCTTTGATTAATCGCCTCATGGAAGGATAAGTATTTAATTTTGTGAGAAGTTTTTCATGGTTGATTTTGTCGAAGCATTTGGAGATATCGGCATCTAATACCCATTTGGGTTTCTGTGCGATTCCCGTGAATATTGCTTCGATGGCATCATGACATGACCTTCCTGGCCTGAATCCGTATGAGTTTGGTTCAAAGCGTGCTTCCCATTCAGGCTCTAATACCTGTTTGGTTAAGGCTTGTAGTGCTCGGTCGTATATAGTTGGTATTCCCAACGGACGTTTTTCATTTCGACCGGGCTTGTCAATCCAAACTCGGCGGGTTGGTTGAGGTTTTTTGTAAATTTTAAGGCTGGCTACTAAGATTAGGCGCTGCTTATTTTTCAAAGCTTTTCTCCCATCTATTCCGGCAGTCTTTTTGCCTTTGTTTTGTTGGGTTACCTTCCTTACCGCTAGCATTTTTCCTGACCAGGACTTCATCAGAGTCTTTTGCAGCTTTCTTACCACTCGAACATCACCACGTTGAGAGGCTTGGTATATCCGTTTTTGCAACTTAAACACAGTTCGTTCTAGCTTTCGCCAATTGACCTGATTCCATTCCGACTGTGGGGCGAACCCCCTAGCTTTAGACATATTGATTGCTACTCATAGCTATACCTTTTCCTATCACGTGAGTCTGTTGGCTTATCCTAGACATTACTCTAGGCTTTGGCTTCTGACTCAATCTCTCCCTCATAGGACTTGCGGCTAACTACCTACTTGAAGACCGACCTCTTCAAGAGTGCCTATGGGGGTTACTTCGTTCCTGACAACCATTCTGTTGAGCTTTTAGAGTGATACTTTCCACCGGGAATTTAGGGAAATCATTATAAGGAAAGCTAACCTTATAATCCTGTTTTATTCCGTTGACTATTTGTCTGTAGCGTATCAGCCTTTTATTTCGCTACGTCGGAATTACGATGGTTTGGCATATCTTCCTTTTGGTACTCATGAGCTCTTTGCCTGCTACTAACACCGTCTTTAGGCTGACAGTGCTTCGCTGTTCGACCCCGCTTTATCCTAGAGCTTGTTATTTCTCAGTGGATAGGGGTAAGGCTGTCACTCGGATTTCACGAGGGTTGGTATTTCACCAACATGGTTATCAAGTTATCAAGGTTTTAACCCTTGTGGCTAGTCTCCCCAATCCTTTGTGGATAAGGTTTATAGCCAACGAATCACACAGCTTTACTTCTGACGGGATGCCCCACCGCCAATTTCAATATATTGATCGCCGCATTTACATCTCGGTCTTCCGTGTACCCACAGTGAGGACAATAATGAATGCGATCTTTCAACTTTTTGGGTACTTTCGTTCCGCAATTAGAACAGTTTTGACTAGTATTACGGGGATTCACTGCAACTGTAATCAAACCAGCATTTATGGCCGTAGGCCACGCTACGCGAACGGCTTTGTTTGACAAGATAGACAAAAATTGACCCCACCCAGCATCAAGAATAGATTTGGCTATTTTAGTTTTAGCCAAACCTTTTATATTCAACTTTTCATGAGCAACTAAGTCATGGTTGTCTAGTAAGCTTTTAGCAGTTTTAAAATGAAAATCTTTTCGAGTGTCAGCAACCTTTTTATGAGCTTTACCTAGTTTGTTTACAGCTTTTTTCCGATTGTTGCTTCCTTTTTTGGATCTACTGACAGCTTTTTGGATCTTTTTTAGTCGCTTTTGAGCTTTCCGATAGTATTGAGGGATTGGTACCTCTGAACCATCAGACTTGACCAGGAAAGACTTGAGACCCATGTCTATCCCAACAGGACTAGAGACGCTATCTACTGGGATAATATCCGGCACAGAATCATCTTGAATGGATAACGTAACATAGTACCCGTCAGCCTTTCGAGTTATGGTGGCTGTCTTAATTTGAAAACCTTTTGGGATAGGTCTATGGAAAATCATTTTGACTTTCCCAAATTTTGGAAGAGTCAGTATATTGCCACTTATAGGATTTTTGCCAAGAGAGGGAAACGTAAAAGATTTGTATCTGTTCTTCCCTTTAAATCTAGGTCTCCCGCTTTTTTTACCGTTACTATCGCCCTTCAGGAAACGCTTAAAAGCTAGATCGACTCTCTTGACACAGTTCTGCAAAACTTGAGACTGAACTACCTTGTACCAGGGTCTGTCTTTCTTTAACTGAGGCAGAGAATTTTGCTGTGAAAAGTAATCGGGATTATTTTTTAATTCTGGTAGATGACATACCAAAGGACAAGAGTTAATGGAACAACGATTCTGCTCGTACCAACTAAATCTCTCAGCAAGTAAATAGTTGTACTGGTGGCGCAACATATCTAACCACCTTTCGATTTCTGCTTCCTGTTTTTTAGTTAATCTTAGTCGGTACTGATAAGCTGATATCATTGTTGCCATATCATGTTTTTCGACCTATTATTAGGATAGCATATGTTGTAACAAGTGTCAACACTAAAATGAAAGATCAAAGATTTGTGATCAGGTTAACCAGCTTTGAAAAACAGCAACTAAAACAAGAAGCTGACAGGAGGGGGATGACTCCATCCGAATTACTGAGAAGTTTGATAGCTCGCTTCCCTGATCCTAGAGACCCTGTGCAAAATTCATCCCTGGAGACGAAACCTTAGATAGTGGAGCTTTATTACAAAAGATTTAACCCTTTTGCCCATAACCGACTAACCATAAAAGCTCCACTATCTTACGGTAACTTTAAGCACTCATCCTGCGCATAGAGATGTGGGACTTCTTTTGCCGGACAGTTAAAGCTGAATTGTGAAGACGGCAGCTGAATTGTGAAAGTAACAACTTGTTCGCCCTTGGTGCTTGGTGTAGGGAAGGTTGTTCGCGTAGCGTGGCCAAAGGCCAAGGTTGTTCGCGTAGCGTGGCCAAAGGCCAAGGTTGTTCGCGTAGCGTGGCCAAAGGCCAAGGTTGTTCGCGTAGCGTGGCCAATAGGCCAAGGTTGTTCGCGTAGCGTGGCCAAAGGCCAAGGTTGAAAGTTTAAGGTTGAAAGTTGAAGGTTGACTGTCAACCAGACTTAGCACTCAAACTCAGCACTCACAATTGATGGAGATGTTAACAAAGCTAAGCTGGCAAACTACTATAGGAATCCTAAATCAATGGTGACAATTTTTGATGCCATATTCCCTACTCCCTACTCCCTACTCCCTACTCCCTTCAAATTCAAATTCAAATTCCAGACCAAAATGTGCCATTCTGGATTGATATAGAGTATCAAAAATACTACTCTCTTCTGAAGAAAAGTGGTTTTTCCAATCTCCTACAATTCCTTTTCGCATATGTTTGGGGATACCTTCTCGCTGAGGCACCCAATCCAGATTAGCTTTGGGATTGATTGCCATTGCCGAAAAGTCACTAGCAGCAACCACAGTATCGAGTAAATCTGAGGTTAAAGGAATATCGATAAAGCTAGCAACATCCGTAACGACTTGAGCTAAATTCTTTTTCATGTCTTCGTACTTAACAAACATGACATTATCTGAATGTTGGCTCGCTTTCCACCAGTCGAATACATGATCAAATATTGAGCCATAGGCGACCTTGCCTTCAGTATATAACTGAATAAATTCGCTCCAACTCCCCTCGTATCCCATTTTGCTCAATGCATGATAATAATAGGATACAGCATTATCCTTAGGATTGCGAGCAACATAAATATACTTTGCTTTAGTTTCCCCAAACATTGGCATCAAAGACAAGGGTAAATGAGTGTGAAAGTAACGGCGATCGCTAGGAGTTTTAATCAGATTCTCTAAACCTCCATAACGAGTTGCTGCACCTTCTAACCAAGGCACTGCTTCACTCAATACTTTGTCCCCTTGCTCTCCATTGTTAGCAAGCAAGTGAACAATCTGCTCCATCCACGTTGTCCCAGATTTAGGATAGGCGACAACAAAGGTATCCCGATCCCCCACTCTAAAGTCTTTAAGGGCATCCATTTCCTTCTGGGTAATGAAAGCTGGAAAGACAATTAGACCTTCTGGATTCTTACCGTCTTTAACCAGTGCTTGCTTATAGTCTGCCATGGATTATACAAAAACAACAACAGGACTGACGCAAAGCCCCCTAAATCACCCACTTCTGGGGTACTTTGACATCATTACCCCCAATTTTGGGGGGGTTAGGGGGGCAAAACTAACTCAACTTCGTAAGTCCTAAACTATAGTCAATAGTCGGCCTTTTCAGCAGCAAAAATCAAGGTTTAAAGCAAGTTTGATAAAACAGAGATAGCAAAAACTACGGCGTTGCTGAATTTTTGAATGAATCGGAGTAGAGTGGGCATCCTGCCCGCCCGACCAGATCTCGAACGGGCAAGATGCCCATTCTACAAAACCCTTAAAATCATTCCATTATTCAGCAACGCCAAAACTACCATAGCTCACATCAATGAAACTTAGACAATCGTTTATCTTGGGAATTTCCTTGGGATTGGTTGCCCTTTTGGGAATTACTTGGCTGATTATGAATCGAGACAATCCTCTCGACCAGTTACGGGAAACAAAAAATTGTCAAAACTGTAATTTAGCAGGGCTAGAACTTTCCAGAGAGGATTTAAAAGGAGCGAATCTGGAAAAGGCTAATTTAGAAGGGGCTAACTTAGCGGGAGCTAATCTAGAAAAAGCGAATTTGGTAGGGGTCAACTTAGAAGGGGCTAACCTAGAAAATGCTAACCTGAAAAAAGCTAATCTCAGTGGGGCTAATCTCCGTAGAGCTAACCTGAAAAAAGCTGACCTTTTTTGGAGCAACCTAACAGAAGCTAACTTAGAACAAGCTAATCTGCAAGAAGCAAACTTATCACATCTTTCCGCCAAAACAATTAAGCTCGAAAGAGCTAACCTCAGGGAAGCTAATTTATCAAAAGCCAATCTAGTCGGGATTAATCTTAGTGGAGTTAACCTAGAGAAAGCGAATCTCCAAGAAGCAAATCTGGCTTATCTGAATACAAGTGCTTCATTGCCAATCGATCACTATTTAATAAGTGCCAATCTCAGGGGGGCTAACTTGATGGGAGCGAATCTTGAACAGGCTGACTTGAGGGGAATTGACCTCTCCGATGCCAACCTCTCCGACGCTAGCCTCAAGGGAGCACAACTAGACTATACCTTGGAGCTTACTGATTGGGGTTCTCCCAACAAAGTTTACCGTGCCAACCTCAAGGGGGCGAACTTAAGCAATACCATCATGCCCGATGGTAGTATCCATCAATAGGGATACTCTTATATCAATTCAGGTTGAATACCTATAATTACAGGGAGGGTGGGGAGATGGGGAGATGGGGAGATGGGGAGATGGGGAGGTTGAATTTTAGCGATCGCTTTTGCTGATCAACTTACGATTTATTTTATCGAAACTTAACATAATCTGGCTCTAAGCTTTACATTTCTTGACGAAATAATATTCACAATTCATTTAATATTTCTTTAAACAACGGGAAAAGCGGTCTGGGGCAGTGGCAAATTGCACAGATGTGATTAGCCTATGCTGGTGCCTATCGCCCAATGCCATGCCCTAAAGACACCAGTAAATCCCCATAATTGTTTAGTTTTATTAAGAAAACCCCGAAAAGACGGTTTTTGTTCACCTTTGGTGTAGCCTATCCCTAAGCTCTCGCAAATTTTCTGTATATATTAGCACATTTTGAAATACCGATACGCCATGTTAAGGCAATTGTAAGCATATGGGCTACGCGCACGCTGCGCTAACAGCCGTCAGCCGTCAGCCGTCAGCTTAAAACAAACTATCTAGCTGACGACTTCAACGGACTCAAAGCCAAAGACTATGAATTCCTCGCTCAGGCGAGGGAACTAACGTGTAAGTTGATAGCTGATAGCTGATAGCTGATAGCTGATAGCTGATAGCTGATAGCTGACGGGCAATTATTGGTGGTTGCTCTATATCCAGAAACTAGTCAAACGCAAATCGTACATTTAGTGCATTACTAATAAAACTATGAACCAGAACAAGCGTCAGGCATACTGGCGTGCCAACATTGCATTAATTCGGAATCTCCTAATTGTTTGGGCATTCGTATCCGTTTTATGCAGCATTCTGCTAGTAACATTACTAAACAATGTCAGTGTAGGGAATATTCCCCTAGGCTTCTGGATGGCACAACAAGGTAGTATTTTTACCTTTGTCGTCCTAATTTTTATCTACGCTATACAGATGGATAAAATTGACCGTAAATACAAAAAGTAATGTTTACTATTGGCAACTAAATTGGGAAATAAATGGCTTTGCTTAACTAAGAGGTTGTCTGAGAAGTCTCATTTGCTACATCCAAGCCCCCGTGGGTCCCCCAATTCTGGGGGACTTTTACAAGCAAATTGACTCTTCCCCCAAAGTTGGGGGGTTAGGGGGGCAAAATTCAGTATAAAAAACTTTTCAGATATCCTCTAAGGTATAAGATCAATTATAGTTGTTTATAGTTAGCAATTAGCACTGAAAATTCAGTAATTGTCATAGGGTAATTCTATAGTATAAAAAAAAAATACCGTTTTTTAATTACTAACAATCCCTATATGGGGTTTCTCATAGTAATGATGTACATAGGATTTTTTCCCGATTCCCGATTCCCGATTCCCGATTCCCGATTCCCTGCGCGCAGCGCTATAGCAATTATTTAGACAAAGAAATATCTATGACAGTTGAAGCTTGGACCAGTGTATTGGTCATTATTTCGTTTATTCTCTACCTTTACATTGGTTGGCGCTCTCGGGTGCGCGATAGTAAAGGGTTTTTCGTAGCAGATCAAGGTGTTCCCGCTGTTGCTAATGGTGCTGCTACAGCGGCGGATTGGATGTCTGCTGCTTCCTTTATCTCTATGGCAGGGCTAATCTCTTTCTTAGGATATGATGGCTCAATTTACCTAATGGGTTGGACAGGGGGATATGTGCTACTAGCGCTATTGTTAGCCCCTTACCTGCGGAAGTTTGGAAAATACACAGTACCCGACTTTGTGGGAGACCGCTATTACTCGAATATTGCTCGGTTGGTAGCAGTAGTTGCTGCTATTTTTGTCTCCTTAACCTATGTCGCAGGACAGATGCGAGGGGTAGGTATTGTATTTAGTCGCTTTCTGCAAGTGGATATCGTTCAGGGTGTAGTGATTGGCATGGTAATTGTGGCATTTTTTGCCGTCCTGGGGGGGATGAAAGGAATTACCTGGACTCAAGTCACCCAGTATGGCGTGTTGATTGTGGCTTACCTGATTCCAGCGATTGCGATCGCAACTCTACTGACCGACAACCCGATTCCCCAGCTAGGATTCACCTTCAGTGACATTATCCCCAAACTCAATCAAATTCAGGTAGATCTGGGTTTCCAGGAATACACTAAACCCTTTGCCAACAAGTCCATGGTGGATGTCTTATTTATCACCATCGCCTTGATGGTCGGTACTGCTGGACTTCCCCATGTGATTGTACGCTTTTACACCGTACGCAATGCTAGAGCTGCTCGTTATTCCGCTGGCTGGGCGCTATTATTCATTGCCATACTCTACACCACAGCTCCCGCCGTTGCTGCCTTTGCCCGCTATAACCTAATTGATAGCCTCCATAACCATACCATTGAGGAAGTGCGTCAGCTCGACTGGGCAACGAAATGGGAAAATACTGGTTTATTGGCGTTTGACGATAAAAACGGCAATGGCAAGATTGAGCTCAAACCGGACAAAGACACCAATGAAATAAAGATTGACCGAGATATCATCGTACTCTCCACACCAGAGGTAGCCAAACTTGCTCCCTGGGTGATTGCCCTAGTAGCAGCAGGAGGACTAGCCGCCGCTCTATCCACTGCATCAGGATTACTGCTAGTGATTTCTAGCTCAATCGCCCACGATGTCTACTACCGCATCATTAATCCTAGGGCGTCAGAGTCTCAACGATTGATGGTAGGTCGAATTATGGTAATTGCTGCCATTGCCATTGCCGGTTACTTTGGTATCAATCCCCCTGGATTTGTAGCCCAAGTAGTAGCCTTTGCCTTTGGTTTAGCCGCTGCCAGCTTTTTCCCAGTGATTCTGTTAGGGGTATTTGATAAGCGAACCAACCGAGAAGGGGCAATTGCTGGCATGGTGGTAGGGTTAATTTTTACCACCGTTTACATCATTGGGGTGAAGTTCTATAGTATGACACCCTGGTTTTTCGGTATTTCCCCTGAGGGGATTGGTACCGTAGGGATGGTGCTTAATTTCATCGTGACTGTAGTGGTTTCTCGCCTGACACCCCCACCTCCAGCAGAAATTCAGGAGATGGTGGAAATGTTGCGAACACCCGGTGATGCTCCTCCAGCCCTTGATGATGTGGGTGAAGAAGAGTTGGATTGATCAAGGTTGAAGGTTGAAGGTTGAAGGTTGAAGGTTGAAGGTTGAAGGTTATGGGGTTGAAGGTTATGGGGTTGAAGGTTATGGGGTTGTTCGCGTAGGGTGGCCTATTGGCCAAGGTTGTTCGCCTTTGGCGTCCGGTTTAGGGTTAGTTATTGGTTATTGGTGGTCTTCCATAGCTCGATTTTAGGACGATAGTTGAAACTAAACTAGCCCTTACTCAATACCATCTAACCATCTAACCCTCAACCGTCTAACCTTCAACCATCTAACCCTCAACCGTCTAACCTTCAACCGTCTAACCTTCAACCGTCTAACCTTAAACCATCTAACCCTCAACCGTACCTGCAACCTTCAACTAATTCAGCTGTTTTCTCTGTAGACTATTTGCAGGCACTCAACATGCAAATGGAAGTCTATGCTACGCCTTAAAATCTCCTTAGCTAACTTACTGCTTATTGTTGCTACTGGCTTGACAATCGTCCTGCTATGGCAACTGAGAGCTTTGCTAGTAGTACTGATGATTGCAGTAGTGCTCGCATCTACTCTAGCACCAATAATTGATAGTGCTGAAAAGTTAAGGATTCCCCGCTGGCTAGCGGTTATTCTGGTTTATTTAGGCTTAATCGCTGGTTTGACAGGGATCGGCTTAGTGATTGGACCAACAGTAGCTCAGCAAATTCAGCGTTTATTTCGGAAACTGCCAACGTATTTGGAGGTTTTAACCTCTTTGTTAGATGCTTTAGCGATTCGCCTAGGGATGACTGAACTAGCTCTGAGTAAAATGTTTGATGCTGGCACCGTTACCTCTTGGGTGATTCGTTCCTCTCAGCAGTTGCTAGTGCAGTCCTATGGATTGACACGGAATCTTATTGCTGGAGTGTTTACCGTAATTCTGGCAACACTGCTGTCTGGTTATATGTTAGCTGGGTCTGAACAATTGATTAAAGGGGGGGTAAGTTTGTTTCCTAAACCCTGGGATGAAAAATTGGCAGCCCAGGTCAAGCCAGTCAGCCAACGGATGGGGGGTTACATTCAGGGGCGAGTGGTGGTTTCAGGAATTTTAGGCATGGCGATTACTGTTGGTTTAAAATTTTTGGGACTATCAGAGTTTGCCTTGGGTTTGGGTGTGATTGCTGGGGTGACCAATTTGATTCCCTTCTTTGGTCCGGTCTTGGGAGCAATTCCAGCATTGATTGTGGCAATTGCTCAAGGGGGATGGACTTTCTTGTGGGTATTGCTGCTATTTGTGATTATTCAGAATCTGGAAACCTACATTCTTGACCCCCTACTGGTGGGGTCTTCTGTGAGAGTTCACCCTTTATATCAGTTGTTGGCAGTGCTAGGTGGTGCAAAGGTTTTGGGGATTCTTGGTGCTTTGATTGTTCCGCCTTGGGTAGCTGGTGCAGCTCTGGTACTAGAAAATTTGTACTTGAAGCCGAAACTGGAGGCGGAACAAAATGCTGCTACTATCTCGGCAGCTTCTGAGCCAGATGCCTCAAATGCTCTTTCTTTCAACGGATAGTATGGTCACTATACATTGAGAGATCAGCAATTAGCAATTAGCTTTCAGCAATTAGCTTTCAGCAATCAGCTTTCAGCAATTAGCTTTGAGCTATCAGCTTTGAGCTATCAGCTTTGAGCTATCAGCTTTGAGCTATCAGCTTTGAGCTATCAGCTTTGAGCTATCAGCCATTGGCCTATGGCCACGCTACTTGAGGTGCTTTTGAATAAAATAAGCTGACGGCTGACGGCTGACGGCTGACGGCTGAATGCTTACCACACCGCAGATAGAGCATTGTAAAGGACGCAGCATTTCACAGCGGTCTACTCGTCCAAAACCTTTACGAGTCTTTCCTTTGTGTCCGGGCTGTCCTCCAGGTTTTCTTTTAGCTGAAGTGTTGGATTCAGCAGACGAGTGAAGGTTTCTTTTCGGACTTTTTGAGCAAGTCACTTGATGGCGGTTTGGATGAAGTCTGACTATCGAGGTCTCGGCTGATCACGAGTCGTTCGATTTCGAGGGTGAGCTTCTTGACGCTTAGCCTGCTGTTGCTGATGCTGCTTCCAAAGTTCCAATATAATCTCTACCAGTTCTTCTTATGATAACTGGTCGTATTGAGCCATTTTATGGGAAAGTCCGAAGCTACACATTCTTTTAGTAATTTTGCGACCCCACCCCAAGCAAAGTCAATCCCCTACCTGAATCCTTACTTTGGTTCAACAAATCCATAAACATCCTCTCCACTCATAACTATGGTGTACTACTGCTGTAGGTCTTTCTCCTATAGGAACCCAGATTTTTCTGATAATTGGCTTTAATCCGACTCTGTGTTCATCAAAAAACCAGACCTCTATCTGAGCAAAGGCCGTAGGCCACGCTACGCGATCGGAAAATTGTGCTCGTAATTGTTGGACTGTTATCGGTATCTTTTTTTCAGTTCACCATTACTCAGATGGTCAGCTAAATAAGCTTTTTTGGGCATTTGACATTCTGATTTTGTATTGAGTATATTATCCGGATTTGGTATTAATCAGGGTTTAAAGGATTCTTACAGCAGCTCAAGTGGTCTTACCGTACGTTTTCGTACCGAAACTACCGATCGCCCATTACTTATTACTTGATTAATAATCCTCCCCAAGCAAGTAATAGAGAAAAAAAGATCGCAGCGATCGCCTGTCTACTTAACAGCAATAAGGCAAATCGAAGAGACTGTTCTCGCGTAATAGTTAACAGAGTAACTAAACAAGGTAGCAATACTCCTGCTAGATACACCCCAGTCAAAACCTGCAATGGAGTTAACATAGCCAAGGTTTCTGGTTCGGCAAATAATAGCAGTCCATCTTTGCGAATAGAAGCTAAAACAATAGGCAATGAGGCTTCAGGGGGTAAATTAAACCATCCCATCAAAGGGTTAATAATATTGGCTAAAGCTGCGATCGTTCCTAACCAATTAAACACAGAAGCAATAACGGTAATAACTAAAAAGATGGGAATTGCATTGAACAAAAATTGATTAATGGTTGACTTAGCTTCGCGCCAAATTACTGACGAATGAGGAAATTCTAAAAATGCTCTTCCTTCGATTACTAGGGGATTCTGATTCGATTTAGCTGTAGGGGAAGAAATGATGTAGGTATATATCAAGGTGGTTGCGGTTAGATACAGCAGGTAAGGAATTATCAAGTAAGGTAACTTAGCAGCACTAAAGACCCCTAAAGTTGCGCCAAACTGATAAGAACAAGCCGAACCAAAAGCGATCGCGGAAATACAAGTTCCCCTAGAACAACTAGAACAGGCACGGGTGCTAATCACCGCAGGAACATTACACCCCATACCCATAATTACTCGCACTAAATCCCGTCCCGATAACCCAAACGGACGGAGTAAAGGATTGAGAGCAATGGTAATTCGTTCTATTAACCCACTAGCTTTATATGCGCCCAAGAATAGGGCATAGAGAATTACTGTGGGCATCGCCCAAATAAACAGCAACGGACTCATAGTTATCAGTCCATACTGACCTATCAGTATTTCTCTTAACCAGATTGGGAGTTGGGATAAAGGTTTAATAACAGGAGCGATCGCACTTTGTACTATAGGATCTGCTAAAGTCGCAAAGGAGTTAGCACCCCAGACAGCAATAATCGCAGGAATAAGTAATAGGGCGATCGCCAATAACCAGCCTAGTCGAGGATGTTCTAAAAGCGTTGGTTGGGGTTGAATATACCAGCCAGCCCTTGTAGGAATCCATTGCGCGGGAAAAGGATGAGGTTCTTGCAGAGAAGCCAAAATATAGTCTTTTTGTTCTATTGTCAGGTGGCGAGCATCTACAGTGACAATGCTCAAGTTAGAAGTTTCTCTCCATTCCCGAACCACTTGTTGAGTATGAACCGTCGATAATACCTTATCCCAGAAAGTAATCACCACAATGCCCCGTTTATCTGCTACTAAAGGCAGTATATCGGCTAAATCTCGATCTACGTCGGTCGCCTTGACTATCAGTAGCACGGTGTCATTTTCTTCTAGCTTTCTTAAAGCTTTCTTAGTAGTTACGCTGTCGGAACGATAGAGAATTCCTGGAGTATCGATAAAGGTATAGGCTTCAGATTGATAAGTGTCACAAGTCACTGTAGAACCCCGAAAATTGGCACTATAGGGAGTCTGTCCTGTAAGAGCCGCAATTAGTTGGGACTTGCCCGTACTCTCTTTACCAATAACCACGATACAATCGCGCTCTAATTTTGACGGCGTAAAAATATTCACTTTACTTTTCAACAAACACAATCGTTATTACAGCAAGAAAGGTCATCTAGAAACAAACCTTCTCGGCGATAGGCTTCCAAGGTCGTTGTATCGATTCCCAGACGTTGAGCGATCGCATTACCGACTACAGCAAATCGCTGCCGAAATTTATAAATGAAACAAAAAATTAGATTGCCGTGACGCACTGAAGGACCGACGACAAATAATCCTGGAGTTAGGGTAGACTCATCTTCTTCAGTCAGGGCTGCATAGCCATTTGACCAGTCAAATAGAGGTGCGATTTGTTTTAAACTGCTGTTAAATCCCGTACAGAGAATTGGCGGTGTGGAACTAAACCACTGTTCGTACTCGCTCTCCACCACATATCCTTTTTTTACTGCTTTGACTGCTTCAATGTTCTGTTCTCCAATTAGTTCGACCCGACCCATAGAATAAGCTCTTTCTAAACGTTTTAGACTATAAGGAGACAGAGAAACACTAGGATCTGAGTCTAAGTTTGACCAGCTACTCTGGCGATCGATTAACTTTACTTTTTTCCCTAATGCTGCCAAATTTGACGCTGCATCTACACCGCTTTCATAGCCTCCCACAACTACAAATTCTTTCCCCTTAAGCTCTGTCCAAGAACGTATTTGGGAATTATGAATGCAGAATTCTGCTCCTGGAAACGGATTAAGATTGGGATATTGAAACTCTCCTGCTGCCCAAATCACAAACTGCGATCTCAGCGAAGCTGAGGCACTGCGTGAACGCAACTCGCCTTTAGAAGTTTCCAAGACAAAGCCTTTGCCTTGAGGTAAAGCTGCAATAGTTTTCACATTTGTCTCGGTTTTTATAGGTAGTTGAAAATGCTCTGCTACAGTCTCCAAATATAGGGCATATTCTTTCCCCGAAAGATGTTCCTTTCTGAAACTGAGGGCAGGAGAAGTATTTAAAACTACTGCGTTGAGATCCAGCAATCCAAAACCATGACTGGGAAACGACGGCGTAATGAATCGCATTTCTTCAGGCCAACGCCTAAAAGAAGCCCCTACTTGATGTCGTTCTAAAATGACAAAGTTTTCAATTCCTAAATCTTTTAAGACTACTCCACAGCCAATTCCAGCAGCCCCAGCCCCCACAATTACAACTTCAAAACGATCGTTAGTTTTGTTCACCAGCAGACAATCTCGAATAGATACTTTATGACAATTATAATCATTCTATAAAAAAAAGCTAGCTTTCTAACAAACAATATTGGTGAGGCAGTGGTAAACCATGATTGACATCCTCCCACCGCTAAACTCCTTACGTCGCTATAGGGCGTTGCGAGAGCAAATGGATAAAAAACAACCCTGGACGTATAATTAGAATAATCAAACTAAATACTCCAGAACTGAACTAAGCGTATAAGTGGACTTATATCAAATCCGTTTGTCAAAACCCTTTTATAAAAATCGACCAAATCTTTGTATGCCACGAATCTATGGCTATGCAGATAAGGGGGGTTTGGGAACAGGATTTGGTATGAGACGGGTATTGCTATATGCGTTCGCGTAGCGGATCGTACCGAGCATCGCCTTTTCTATTCTGCTGCCAACGGCACCTTTTACACCTCTCCTGGGTCAATCCCCAGCTGTCGCAGACGTTCTGCTAATCTCGCTGCCTGCTGTTGAGCCAATTCCTTTTCCTGGCGTTCGAGTTGAGCTTCTTGTTCAGCCTCCTGCAATTGCTGCTGAGTCTGCTGCAACTGGTGCTGAGTCTGCCGCAACTGGTGCTGAGTCTGTTGAGCCTGTTCAGAGCCTGTGGGAATCCAGTTCCCTAATTCATCATACCAGCGTAACCATCCTCCATTCACCTCTTGGTATGACCCAGACCATACTCCTAGGCCCAGCCCTAATTCTGGCAGCCAGAATCTGTCGGTGTCCAAGCTTACCTGTTGATAGTTTAACCCTTTCAACTCAAAAATTCTTAACTCATTGGTATATCGGCTAAACACCAGATAATAAGGAATACGAAGGATACGTTCATAAACCTCCCACTTAGTCGGCGGTTGATCGATATCCCGTAGGGTTTGCCCTAAATCTTCTGATTCCGTCGTTGGAGAG
Organism: Moorena sp. SIO4A1; assembly: GCF_010672065.1. NCBI lineage: Bacteria > Bacillati > Cyanobacteriota > Cyanophyceae > Coleofasciculales > Coleofasciculaceae > Moorena > Moorena sp. SIO4A1. The sequence continues at coordinate 104,322 of NZ_JAAHHX010000008.1, forward strand.
AGCAACTCCACTACGATAAATGGACTGACCCCTTCCTGCCACATCACATAACTCAATCGTAAGTCTCGCTGTTCATAAAACCGAGACACCCCAACTACCCCAAACCAGTCCGGTCGTTTGTACCATTGAGGATGACGAACATCATAGTACAGATTCAAGTCAGTCCCCACAAAGATCTGATCCCTTGGGTAACTCGGTGGAGAGAATGTCTCCCGTAATAGCTGAGGTTGAAAATCATGAAACTCGTCTGGCAAACCTGGTTCCTCTGGATCTTCACTAGGGAGATCATACATCGTCGGTAGGGTTTCCTTGGCCGGACGAGGGGGGTCAGTTTGATACATAACAGACAATCGGATCAACTAGTTTTAGGGTAGCAAGAAGTTTCACTACTGATGAACTTATTAAGATTGCCAGAGTTTCAGATACTTTGAGCAGTCAGTAATGGTGCTACGCCCATGCTGTCCTTGTGATCAGCTATTAGTTGCAAGGCCAACAGAACCAGACTGACCATAAAAAGCTGACCGCTCAAGGTAAAATATGCTCCCACCTGCGCGCTACCTAATTTTTAACTGGCACCTACACCCACCGCCGTTTTGTCGGATGTGGTTTGAGCAGAAGTTTCGTCAGCCATACTCACCCCATTGCCCTTCTGCCGCCACAGTGATGTACAGATAATCTTCGAGCGATCGCAACGATCGACATATTTAGCAGCAATCTCGATTACCTCTTGCATCAGACCTTTAACCAAGGTGGTTGGTTTCAGACCCATTTCCAAGAAACATTTATTCTCCACAGCCAGTTCATTTTCTGCTGATTCGTTTCTAGGGTTCTCTAGATAGGCAATTTCCGCTCCAGTGATATCAGACACAATCTGGGCCAAATCCCGCACCCGATGGGTTTCGGTCATCTGATTCAAGATTTTCACCCTGTCCCCAGAAGCCGGAGGATTTGCGATCGCTAACTCTATACACCGCACCGTATCTTGAATATGGATAAATGCCCTGGTTTGACCCCCTGTGCCATGTACCGTCAACGGATGACCAATTGCTGACTGCATCAGGAACCGATTTAGAACTGTACCATAGTCTCCATCATAATCAAAGCGATTAATTAACCGTTCATCCAGCTTTGTCTGCTTGGTCTGAGTTCCCCAAACAATCCCCTGATGCAGGTCAGTGATCCGCACCCGATCATTCTTGTTGTAGTAATAGAAAAACAGCTGATCCTGAGTTTTGGTCATGTGATAGATACTGCCCGGATTGGCTGGGTACAAGATTTGCTGCTGTACCATTTTCCCCTCATCCGTAGTCACCTGGATATCTAAATACCCTTCCGGAATCTTCATCCCAGCAGTACCATAACCATAGACTCCCATGGTTCCTAAATGAACCACATGTATATCCAAACCCGATTCCACAATCGCAGCTAGCAGATTATTAGTCGCATTCAAGTTATTATCTACCGTGTAGCGCTTATGGCTAGATGACTTCATCGAATAAGGTGCAGCCCGCTGTTCCGCAAAATGAATCACCACATCCGGTTGATAGGTTAGGAATAGATTCAGTAAGCGATCATAGTCTTTCGCTACATTGAAGTTATAGAACTGGATTTGTTTGCCAGAAACCTCACGCCATGTCTTCAGACGAGTGGACATCGGCTGGTAAGGTGTTAAGGAACTCACTTCCAACTCATTATCAATGTTGCGTCGTGACAAGTTATCAACAATTACAATGTCATGACCACTATCAGATAGATGGAGAGCTGTGGGCCAACCACAAAATCCGTCACCGCCTAAAACTACAACTTTTTTCATCATCAACTCCTAGTTGTTTGTTTAAATGGTCTTTTTTGGTTGAATTGTCAGCGAGCTGCGACTATAGTATCCCGCTTTGGGAATTAACCGAGAACCAATCGAGAACCGATATATTTCCATCACCGGACTTCGTCGAGCTACGCTAACATCACCTGATCACCCCAGTGTCACAATTACAGCAATCAGTTTTTTAGATGAAATCTAGTTCAGGGTATCGATCCATGATCTCCGATACCTCTTCCCTTTCAGAAGTCTTCTGATTCAGGATTTCCTTGAAGAAACGAACATAAGTGCTATAGACTTGGGTCGATCCGTCCTCATGATCAACAATGAAGAAAGGGGCTGCTTCTACCCCGTGCTTTACAGCTAAATTTAGTCCTTCGCTAGATGGCTGACGCTCATCAGCAACCACAATCTGGTCTATTCGACCCATCAGTCCTTTTTTTTCAAGTTTTTCTACCACATTGACGCACTTGCGACAGAAATTACCGTCCTTGTTGATTTTTTTAACTAACGTGATTTTCATTCTGTATTATTTAATACTGAGTTATTTTTCAAAAGCGTAATAAAGAAATTATCACAACCCACTCCCCACTTCTACCTAAAAATTAGGATTTCAACCGCAACAAGCTTGATTGTGCCGCAACGCTTAAGTACCTGAACTGAATTTTTTTACCTAGTCTGTTTATTTCAGTGAGGGTTGCTCAAACCCTTACTGTTTGGTGTTCCTTCTTCGTCATTCCCTGTTCTGTAGTGTTGTGTAAGCCACACTCTTTTTCTTTCTGCCCTTCCCACCACCAGCGACCTTCCCGTTCATGCTGATTGGGGAGAGTTGGGCGAGTACAGGGTTCGCAGCCAATGCTAACGAAACCTTTAGCGTGCAATTGATTGTAAGGCACATCATTAGTGCGGATGTATTTCCACACCTGTTCAGAACTCCAGTTAGCTAGGGGGTTAAATTTAATCAGGGTTCGTTCTTGGGTCGAGAACGCCTTGTCTACCTGGACAACAGGGATATTAGCGCGAGTACTAGGACTCTGATCCTTTCGCTGACCCGTAATCCAAGCATCTAGCTTAGCCAGTTGGCGACGCAAGGGAGCCACTTTGCGAATACCACAGCACTCTTTGTGACCATCCTGGTAGAAACTGAACAACCCCTTTTGTTTAACCAGTGCTTCCACTGCATCCGTTTCCGGGAAAATCACCTCCAGTGGAATTCCATAGTGCTGTCTTACCTTCTCAAGTAGTTGGTAAGTCTCGGAGTGCAAGCGACCCGTGTCGAGGGAGAACACGTTCACATCTGGCTTAATCTTGGATGCCATATCCACAAGAACTACATCCTCCGCACCACTGAAAGAGATCGCGATGTTGTCAAATTTGTCAAGAGCCAGTTTCAGGATTTCCTGAGGACTCTTGTGGGCGTATTCGGATTCCAAATAAACAACATCCAGTTCAAACATGAACATCTCCTTACTATATGACAAAAGTGGTTGGACTTGCTGATTATACGACGTATCGATACCTTTATCCATCCTCAGCCTTCAGTTTTAAGCTCGTGTAATCGACCATAGTTCAGAAATTGTATATAGCACTTCAACGGCTGAAGTACATCCCTTGTGAAGAAACTTATCGCGCTTTGTAACCCGCGCTAATTAGAAACCTCTATAAATGTTTGCTGCCAATAGGAAGAGTTTCAGTAAATCTTAAAGGGTAATAAATATCTTCCTTTACCCCTTGCCGATACTTTTTAGCTACCATAATCTACCAAAGGCGGATTCTGGCTCACTAATGCAAGCTGCTTTCGCAGCCAGGGGGTATCTCCCAAAGCCCGCAGAAATATACCACGAGCGCCGTTGATGTCTCTATCCATGACAAAGCCCATCAACCTTTGACTTAATAGTCTTACTTCCATTTATACTTACCAGTTCACCTGTCCAACTAACAGTTTTACTGGTGTAAGCCTCGCAGACATCTACCACTACCTTCCCAGTTTCCTGAGCTTTATGCTTCAGGAATTCCTTGAAGCGGTAATGAGCAAAGGTGAGCAGATTCCGAACGGTTTTATATCGGATTTTTCTGTTTCCTTTCTTCGACATTTGAGATGTTTCAAAGGTGGGAAGTAGAATCACATCAAAATTATCAACCAGAAACCTAGCTGTCTTATGATGAAGTTCATTGATCAGATTCTGAATTTTGACAACCATTCGCCTAGAGGCTTTTATCATCCGACGCTTTTGTTCACGCTTAGCTTTGCTGATTTTAGACAGCAAATTATCTAAATGCTGGCACAAACGTTGAATTCGATAAAAATCTCCGTGCCCAATCTTCCCTACAGATGCCTCACTAAAAAAAGTGACGAAAGTTCTAACTCCAGGGTCTAAAGCCACCACTCTACCTTGGTTTTCGGTACATGATATAGCTACCTGGTGAGGGACTACTAGATAGTAGTCGCCATTATTACTAGTTAGTCGGCAGTCGCAGATGTCTACGGGCAAGTTTTCGGTATAAGTCAATTTACCCAGCTTTGTCTGGTATATCCCTGTCTCAGAAACTGCTGATTTAGGAATATAGCAAGACTGAATAGGATTTTTCCTTGACCTGAATCTTACCCGATTAATCTGTGACGTCTTTTTGTACTTTTTCTTGGCCTCCCTGACGGCGGTACAGGCGTCCTTAATCGCTATCGATTTTATTTGATAAGGTACTTCCTTGCACCAATCAGGAAGGTCGTTTAATATCCCTGTCTTAATTGCTTTCCAGTTGGCTTTTACAACGCCTGCTTGAAGGATTTTGACGGTTTCATTAAACACATAACGGGACACTCCGAACCACTTGCGAATAAGCGTACGCTGGTCAGGATTTAGGAACAGTCGAATCTTCTTTGATTTTTTGACCGTATTTCCTGAGTCCGTGAACCCGGCAGGAGAAGACGTGAATGATTCAGAGAATATCTGCGGTAAGTTCGGATCAAAGACAGCTTTCAGGTTGGTCGAGAACCAAGATTTTTCCACCGTTGAGACCGACCAAGTACTCAATGAGTTCAAACCCAAACCGGGTAAGTCTGTCTCTACAGGTAACAACAATCGTGAGCTGATCTCCGCAGACAATTCGCTCCAGTATGGTTCTAAGCCCCTTCCTTTTGTAGTTGAGGCCGGAGCCGATATCTTTGATGATTTCTGCTTCAGGGAAGAGGGAGTGCAGATAGGCGACTTGACGGGCAAGATCGTCTCGTTGTTTTGTGCTGCTGACTCGGCAGTAACAGATTGTGTGACAAAGGGATCTGTTAGACTTTGGAGCCTTTCCAAAACGGAGAAGATCTGTTGAGTCAAAGAGTCTAGTTCCCCCAGGGGTTCGTTCGCATTTGAGTGTGCCATTATCTGCGTACTTCCTTAAAGTGTTCGGAGAAAGTCCCGTAAGTTCGACCGCCTTACGGATTGGGATGAGTGCCATCCTTGAAATCTAACACAATTTGGTAAATAATGCTAGATTTATTAACATTTATTTTAACTGTTACAAACCCTTTGATGTTCCCCCTTCCACCTTCTCCTTTTCCAATCCCAAGCATTTGTAGCACCATTAAATAGAATTGATAGTATTTTCCTTTTGTATCCCACTCTTTTGCTGCCCTTGGTCAACGGTAAAAAAAAACCCATCGATATGTAGGATGGGGATTTCTTGACAGATTTTCCATTAAGGATTTGCCATGGCGCATGCTATAGAACTTGTGCCCTCAGCCAGGCTATCGGTAAGGATAACATCTTACGGAGTTTGGGCACATAGGCTCTTTGGCTAAATACATCGTAATGGTTGTGTTCAATCACATTGAGAATTTTCTGATAGAGCATCAACGCAGACCAAACCGGCCAACGGGCATCACGGCTTAGGGCTCTAATACCTCTTTNTCCGATGAATTCACCAAAAGCAAGTTGAGAATTACTATTACCGATTTAGATAAAATTTTCGGAACGATAAGTTTTTTATTGTCAAACAAATAAGATTTTACACGGGGACGCGGAGATTGGATCATTGGGGAGCATGTCTTATTCGCAGCAACATTAGTACTAAAATAACTCATGTACGCTATTCAAACCCTGAAAACACTCTAGTTCAAGCGTTCTCACCAAATTGACCTGCTCGCCATGCTCCCCCTATTACCTATTCCCCATTCCCCATTCCCCATTCCCCAGATAAGCGTACTAATGTTGCTGCATAAGTGACATGCTCCCCTTTCAAGTTTTTGGAGAGGTCTACTTAGGAGCTGGATGAGGTGAAAGTCTCACGTCCAGTTCTGTTCGCGCAGCGTCGGCCTTAGCCGAAAGCGGAGGTGCCCTGGATAATACCAGGCATCGACCGTAACAGCCTTGGGTACGGTGGGGTTTGAAGTTACCGTAAGTAGAGGGTCGCCTTTACAGGGGACTGGCTATGAGAAAAAGGGTCAAAACTTATTAACTAAGGCGACCCTCTACTAAGGTTTCGTTTCCGGCACACTGGAACCTGGATTGACCGTAGGTCACGCTACGCGAACGTGAAAGATCTAAACGCTTGTGGAGAATCGATCTCTACTCTTCCTGGCTCCGGTCTGGTTGAGCAAGTTAAGTTGACTCATTGTTCGCGTAGCGTGGCCTACGGCCAAGCAAGAATCCCCGCGTCTAATGACCGGGGAGTGTCAACTTGAGTCTAGTTGAGGTGCAACTATTAGCCTTATAGCTCTCTAAACCTTGTCAAACATTATCTACTGTTTTATAATCAAATAAGTTAGTAACTTGTTTAACAAGGGAAGACTACCGCCCAACGAAGAACTAAAAGCTTTGGCAGCTGGTCGTAAGTTAAGCGACGTAAAATAATGGACTGAGTGAAGTTACAGTGCGGTTTGAGAGTAGGCAGAAGAGCCTCCATTAATAAAAATAGCGCAATGCTTTTGGCATTGCTTTGTCGGCAACAACCATTAGTTAAAACTAATGCTATACCATCGTCCTATCTGCTTGTGAGTAGGTTTGTACAGGTTAAATGTTGCACTACTTATGTTGACTAGTTATGTAGTGTTGTTAATCAAGAAGGGAAAACAATTTAAAATTGTCAATGGTCAATTGCCAAAGGGATTTAGGCGAATCTGTTAAGACTCTGACGCCAGCGGCTACCCAGCCATAACAACCCACCGATAGCAAGTAATCCTCCAGTAGTAGAAGATTCTGGCACTTTCTCGACTTTGATACGTGCTATCTGGTAGCCATCCACTGTGAAGTCAGCTTGAGCAAACGCCGGAGTTGATAAAATCGGTCCACCTGGAATAAAACCTGGATGCAGGGTGACAACTCCGTTTTCTGGTGTACCGGTATCAGGAATAGTTTGACCGAAGAAAGCAGTAGTCGTCTCCTGCTCGTCGTTAACTTCAGTACCTGCATCCAGAACTTGAGAACCGAGAACGGTAAAGTCAGCTCCAGTGAAATTACCTTCTTCATCAAAAATCTCAATAGCCAAGGGGTTGCCATTAGCAATGAAAGCATCATTACTGGGAAGAATCATTGCTGCGTAGCTGAAGTAACGGCTAGTAGAATCTACAGTAAATGTGGCTTGGGCAATATCCCCAGAAGCAACTGGACCATTTGGACCAGGAATTACCCCATCAACTGAACCCGCACCACTAGCAAAAAACTCTTCACTAAGCACTGCTGCATTGCCATCCTCAGCAATGCGCTCAAGTCCTGGTGAAGCTGCCTCACCCCGATCATAAATATCAAAAAGACCATTATGAAAACCTACCCAGACTGGAGTCAATAACGTGCCGTTGTCCGGTGCCAGGCTTTGAATTGTCACCTTGAGGGTAGCTGCTGTTGCGCTAGATGCCATGGCTAGTGTAGAGGTTACCGTAACCATGGTGATGATTTTGAGTGATTTAATAATTGAATGCTTCATGGTGATCCTGATCAATGATATCAATATGGTAGATTTGTCAATGAGTGTGTTGCTCAACTATCTATGTAGCTACATCATTATCCGTAGAGTTAATCAGCTAAGTGTTTAAAACTTAGTATTCAAAACTTAGTGTTCAAAACTTAGTGTTCAAAACTGATTTTGCTGGCACCCCATCAAGTGGATAATTTTAGGTTAGTAGCTTGACTAGGATTATTGGTTTCTTGGTTTAGTTGTTGCTGAACAGAGGCTGAAAATTTGCTGATAATTTACTGATAATTTCCAGCCTCTATCAGCCTGGAATGACGACGTGATATTAGTTGCGGTTGACTACTTATCCTGGAAGGGTATTCGTCAATTGAAAATTTCAAATTTCAAATTTCAAATTGTTACTTAACACATCACAGGTCACAGTTCACAGGTCACACTTACGTTTAAGATTTCTCGTTTAAGATTTCTTTAGCAGTCGTGGTTCGTGTTGAGAAACGACAATTAAATAGTCACCATTCTCAAGTTTATAATCTGTCGGTGGATTGGAGATAACGTCTCCTTCAATTCCTTTTTGTACCGCTAAGACAATACTTTGATAGGCTTGCTTCATATACGTAAATACTTCCATAAAGGAACTACCAACCCGAGAGTCAGGAATCGCAATTTTATAAAGCTTGTTCCCAGTTTGAGTACTTAATATTTCAGAGACAACTTTGGTAATTCCATGGTTAAGAGCAGCTTGGGAAATGAGCATACTACTTAACTCACTACTAACGATTATTTCGTCAACCTTAGCCCGCTGACAGGATTTAACATGAGTTTCATCTACCAGCTCCACAACTGTGTAAGCCTTGGGATTAATACTTTCTACTGTCAGGGTAGATAGTATAACTTTTGCGTCGCGAGCTGTGTCATCTATACTGTCATCCCCTAAAATTATAACAGTTCTAGCCTGGATCAAGTTGGCTCGAATCAAGGTTTCATCACTTACATTACCTTTAAGAAAAAACAAATTATTGTCTTCGATAGGCTTCCGGTCTATATTAGCAATTAAAATAATTTTCTCATCTTGAGTTTTAGGAAACCTTCGCAACTCATTGATGATAAATCTTGCTCTAGAATTCCATTCGCAAATAATCAAGTGATTGTTAAAATTATAAGATCCCATACCTAGATCATTTTTGAGTTTTTGATCGACAAAAATACCAGCGAGGCTAGCGGTGAAGATGGCTAAGAATCCAATCCCCACAAACATATCGAGAATAGCAATAACGCGACCACCAACTGTGACAGGGGTGATATCACCATAGCCAACAGTTGTTAGGGTGACGATGCTCCACCAGAAAGCATCTGCTTTTGAGATATCTGGTTCCAGCCATGATATAGTGATGGTGTTAATGGTAATGATTATTATAATAACCCCCATTACTTTATCAAGGTTTTCACTGCGCAAAAAGTTCCAGAATTTTCGATTCCATAGTAATATCATTTGACTTAGACGTAATGGTCAGTTCATGTCGGTTTAAGAGCTGATTCGTAAACTCGCACTAAACCTTGTAGGATAAGGCTTGCGCTAAAATAGAACAATTGAACTATTTAATACCGAAAAGACAATCATAGCAAGGCTTTCAGACTTATTAAGATTTACTTTACGAATCAGCTCTAAGTAACTATAATACAGCGGTTTTGAATTGGGTGAGGTACTTTCGTTATAGATTTTAGGGAGCAGGGACTTCGGAGCAGGGAGCAGGGACTTCGGAACAGGGACTTCGGAACAGGGCAAAAAACCTGTGTAGCTCATAGTTATGAAAAACGCTGTATCTATTCTCTATAATTTATAGATTGAATCGGCAGGGGGGCTCAGGAGCTCGGGAGTGGGCTTTGGAGTGTGCGCGAGCTTACTGAAAACTATACAAAAACTATATAATTGAAGTCTGGGATCGCTGAAGCTGAAAGCTAGAGGGCGTCCGGCAAACGGCTGAATGCTTATTGAACATTACTATGGGAACGGATAGCGCTACTATTGTTAAGGAGTTTAAAGCCGCTGTCGGTCATGCCAAAATCCTCTAACCTCAACCACACCCAGGACCACACCCCTAACTCTGCTCAAAACACCATTCGGATTCGGGGGGCTAGACAGCATAACCTGAAAAACATTGATCTGGAACTGCCACGCGATCGCATTATTGTCTTTACTGGTGTTTCCGGTTCCGGCAAATCCTCCCTGGCATTCGACACTATCTTTGCGGAAGGACAACGCCGTTATGTAGAATCCCTGAGTGCCTATGCTCGTCAATTCCTCGGACAACTGGATAAACCGGATGTGGATGCCATCGAAGGCTTAAGCCCCGCTATCTCCATTGACCAGAAATCTACATCCCATAACCCCCGTTCCACCGTTGGTACAGTTACGGAAATTTACGATTACCTGCGATTACTGTTTGGACGGGCTGGTGAACCCCATTGTCCCAAATGCGATCGCAATATTGCGCCCCAGACCATCGACCAGATGTGCGATCGCATTATGGAACTCCCTGACCGGACTCGCTTCCATATCCTGGCTCCGGTTATCCGAGGCAAAAAGGGCACTCACAAGAAACTATTATCCAGCTTAGCCACGGAAGGATTTGTGCGGGTCAGAGTCGATGGTGAAACCTTTGACCTCTCCGATACCATCGAACTGGATAAAAATTATACCCACAACATTGAAGTGGTGGTTGACCGTCTCATCAAAAAGCCTAGTATTCAAGAACGAATTACCGATTCCCTTGCTACTTGCCTAAAACGTTCTACTGGAATTGCAGTTATCCAAGTTTTAGATAATACATCAGCACAGTCAGCAGAAGTCAAATCTGATCATAATTATAGACGTACTCCTCCAAAAAATGGCAGTTCATCTGACCAAGACATTCCTCAAGAAATCGTATTTTCAGAAAACTTTGCTTGCCCAGAACATGGGGCAGTAATGGAAGAATTATCTCCCCGATTATTTTCCTTTAATTCCCCCTATGGTGCTTGTCCATTTTGTCACGGTATCGGTAATTTACAAACCTTTTCTCCAGAACTAGTAGTACCTGACCCTACTCAACCATTATATAGTGCTATTGCCCCGTGGTCAGAAAAAGACAACACCTACTACATTTCCCTACTCTATAGCGTAGGAGAAGCCTATGGTTTTGAAATCAAAACTCCCTGGAATCAGCTAACCTCTGAACAACAAGAGATTCTGCTCTACGGCACCGACGAAAAAATTTATATTCAAAATGATTCTGCTTATGGCAAAGAAAAAGGATACTACAAGCGCTATGCTGGCATTATCCCGATTCTAGAAAAACAGTATAAAGACACTAGCTCTGAAGCATCAAAACAAAAACTAGAGCAGTATTTAATTTATCAACCCTGTCCAGAGTGTCATGGTAAACGGCTCAAACCAGAAGCACTCTCCGTGCGGTTAGGACAATATCATATTGATGATTTAACTAGTGTCTCAATTCGCCAATGTCGTCAACGGATTGATAACTTACAACTATCCCCCCGCCAAGCTCAAATTGGAGACCTTGCCCTCAAAGAAATTAAAGCCCGATTACAATTTCTAATTGATGTAGGATTAGATTATCTTACCCTTGACCGTCCAGCCATGACCCTTTCCGGTGGAGAAGCTCAGCGGATTCGCCTAGCGACTCAGATTGGAGCAGGCTTAACTGGAGTTCTGTATGTATTAGATGAACCAAGTATTGGATTGCACCAAAGAGATAATGGACGGTTACTGACTACCCTAATCAAATTGCGGGATTTGGGCAATACCTTGATTGTTGTAGAACATGATGAAGAAACCATTCGTACTGCCGATCATATTGTCGATATTGGTCCGAAAGCTGGAATTCATGGGGGAGAAATTGTTGCTCAAGGGGATTTAGAGACTATAATCAAAAGTGATAATTCCCTGACGGGAGCGTATTTATCAAAACGGCAAGTAATTGAAACCCCTAGTAAACGTCGAGAGGGTAATGGTCGTTCTTTTGTGATTAAAAATGCTCATCGTAACAATCTTAAAAACATTGAGGTAGAGATACCACTAGGGAAATTAGTTAGCATTACAGGTGTCTCTGGGTCTGGGAAATCTACCTTAGTCAATGAATTACTTTACCCGGCATTACAACATCATATGACTCGTAAAGTACCCTTTCCCAAAGAATTGGATCAAGTTGAGGGACTCAACGCTATTAATAAAGCAATCGTAATCGATCAATCTCCCATTGGTCGCACTCCCCGGTCTAATCCTGCTACCTATACAGGAGTGTTTGATGCAATTCGAGAGGTATTTTCTAAAACTATTGAAGCTAAAGCTAGAGGTTACAAGCCAGGGCAATTTTCGTTTAATGTCAAAGGGGGACGTTGCGAAGCTTGTTCGGGACAGGGGGTGAATATCATTGAGATGAATTTTTTGCCCGATGTCTATGTACAATGTGACGTTTGTAAGGGAGCGCGATATAATCGAGAAACGTTGCAAGTGAAGTATAAAGGATATTCCATTGCTGATATTTTAAATATGCCAGTGGCAGAAGCATTGGAGGTATTTAAGAATATTCCAAGAGCAGCATCTCGGTTACAAACTTTAGTAGATGTAGGGTTAGGATATATCCACTTAGGGCAACCAGCACCGACATTATCTGGTGGAGAAGCACAACGGGTGAAGTTGGCAACAGAATTGTCACGTCGGGCAACGGGAAAGACATTGTATTTAATCGATGAACCGACAACAGGATTGTCATTTTATGATGTTCATCACTTGTTGAATGTATTGCAGCGGTTGGTAGATAAAGGAAATTCTGTTTTGGTGATTGAACACAATTTAGATGTGATTCGCTGTGCTGATTGGGTAATAGACTTAGGACCAGAAGGTGGGGATAAAGGGGGAGAAGTCATTGCCTCTGGAACACCAGAGGAGGTAGCAAACAATCCTAAGTCCTATACCGGGAAGTATTTGAAGGAGGTTTTACAGGAGTACCCGCGACAGGAAGGACTGCTGAGTGCTTAGTGCTTATTGCTTAGTGTTCAGTGGGTCAGTTATAGGGGATGTTTGAGCAATGGCTTTTTTGATGCGATCGCGTAGCGTAGCCCTTCGGGCTACGCTACGCGATCGCTTAATTTGAAAGAAACAACCTCAACTCCACAGTGAAACCTTCATTGAATGGATACCAGATTAAACTACCAAGACATCATCAAAAAAGTATTAATGGAACACGCTGACTATCGTGCTTCCCTACCTGACAGCTATGACTCTCAAGTGCTTTTCGATGATCAGCGAGGACACTATTTAGTATTAGACATCGGTTGGAATGATGACTATTACCTACACGCTACACCAATTCACCTAGATTTAATTGGTGACACAATTTGGATTCAATACGATGATACGGAAGAGGGGATTGCTACCGATTTACTGGAAGCAGGTATTCCCGCAAACGATATTGTACTTGGTTTCCGCCATCCTCAAGTACGGCAATATACAGGTTTTGCAGTGGGCTAAAGATTTAATTTTGGTAGAATTTAGAATGAAGTATAATTCCAAATTATAAATTATCAATTTAGGTGCCCTTGACCCGTAATTAAATTCGCCACGGGTCAAGCGCACCTTTCCATCCCTATGAAAAGTCCTGTAAGATGAATTCAAAAGTTCCCAAAATTAATGCTTCCGGTGTTGGGTAGTAGAGTAGACCCTTCTGTTGTATAGCCCATTTCAAACGAAAGACAAACTCTTGCCAAGATACATAACCGTTACCGTCAACATCTAACAAATTGCAAATCATCTCCCTTGGTTTTTCTGTGACATTAACACCTGTGAAAATATCATCAAGAAAATGATGGATGGGTATCTCTTCCATCGTTTTAGTAATCTCTGGATTTTGCCAAAATATGCTATAATTTGAAGTCAGTTATTATTGATTTTTATGAGACGGCGAATTTATTTTTTCTGACAATTTTTTCCATCGTTGTTTCAGACTAATGATAAGTGGGTGTTCATCAGAAATATCGCTATCTGAAGTGATAATTTTAAGCATGGATGATGAAATACATCCTCCACTATATTCATACAGTTGGGCTAACCCAATGATGGTATTGTAGTTAAAGCTGTTTCCTAGAAGTAAGTGCTCATCAATTTTTTCTTCCATCTTTTTGCATAAGTTTTCATCCCATCCGGTTTTTTCTGGTTCGCCGAATCGTTCAATCATAGCTTGATTTAGCATTTCAGCATTGGCAAAATCACTGATTCTAATAGTTTGCTTAACACCAATCATTCTAGCAACAGCACCCATTTTATCTCCCATGAATCCATGCCATCCACCGAACACGAGATCGAAGGCTTCCTTACCATAAACTTCTTGATCCCTAGGAACAGGTTCTTTTGATGCAATGGTATGTACTTTGCGGGCAGCTTTAATAATGGCTGGCAGGTTGTATGTACGAGTTACAAATTTATTGCCAAGCCGGGCTAGATTTGTTAATGTAATACTTGAGCATGAATGCCCTAAAGCTGCCCCGGCCTTGCAAACGGCACTCCATATCCCATCAGCACCATTCGCCAATGCTTCTAAAACTGTTGACTCTGCAAGGCCAAAACCACAATGTACGTGAACCAGTAGTTTACCATGTGACCAATTTGCCGAAATCATGGTTTCACGAATAATACGAGTCAGTTTGCTTACAGTTTCTGGAAGCAAAAAACCGGTTGGTTCCTCAATCATCAGTCCAAAGGGACGCTGATTACTGGGCAGATTGCCCAAGGATTCAATCAGATGTAGAGCTCTGGTCAAACCCTCTGTATCGGTTTCAAAATTTGCGAAATCTCTTAAATTTACAAGAATGCGTGGAGGGAGTTTTTTTTCACCACGTGGAATCAAATTTTTATTAGCCCACTCCACTTGGTTTAAAATGAACTGGTTGAGATCGAACTGCTCATAATTGATGGCAGGACTACATAAATCTATTTCGATAATAGCATTACTCATCTTATGATCGTTGACCATTTCCAACAATCCATCTGCTGGCTCATCAATGGGAACTCCATATTTATCTAAAGCACTGTAAGCTTCGCTAAATCCCCACATATTATCTAAGGATCCCCCCAACTCAATCCAATGTTTTGGAATTTGGTCATCAACGTTTCTGTTAGCTCCATAAGTGCCAAGAATCACTTCATTGAGTTCAGTTTCAGCAATAGCCTTTAAGATGTTGATTTTATCTTCAAGAACATGACCACGAGCAGTTCCCACAGTAGTTTCACGAACAGAATTATCTAGAACAAAGATTTCAAGATCCTGTAGGGTTTTAAGTTCCTCATCTGCCTCATTGCTAGCCCTGTCGATTATCGCTTTGAATTTGTTCATTTTTATAAGATCCTCTAAATTTTTTTTGTCTTCGGTACTTACTGTGCTAGACTATCAATTTATAACAGTAAGTACCGAAGACCCAACGTTCCGAGATTTTTTAACTGTCACGCCGTTTCCACAAACTGACTAAGGTGATAACATACTGGAACTTACGAGCGTGTTCCCGGATCAGGAAGGGCATATCCTGTGTTTCGAGCAATTCAAAATCTCGGTTTAGCTCTGCTTGTAATGTAGCAAAGGAAGCCTTGCCATCATGCCCGCCCAGCCAAGCATCCCGTGGCGTGAAACGCTCATCCCAGGTGAACGGTGTTGCTAGTACCAGTAGTCCACCTGACCTTACTAGCCCGCGTGCGCCGCACAACCGACTGAGAAATGCTCTAGGACTCGGTAGACGACAAATCAGATTAGCCGCTAACACCACATCGAACCCAACGAGTTCAGGGGGCAACGCACAGGCATCCGCACGGCGGAAGGTCACCCGACTGCGATCCAGGTTTTCTGGCAAGCAAACTTCAGCTTGGCTCGTGTTTTCCCCTTCATCGCGGCGACGATAAACCAGTCTGCCTTTGCGACGTAGCGTCTCGGCAGCTTCAATAAAGGTGGCACTGAGGTCGATCCCTAACACTGACTCGAATCCCCGGGCCAGCTCGAAGGTTGAGCCGCCAACGGAGCAGCCAACATCCAAAGCCCGATTGGTCTTGATTCCCAGGTGTTCGGCTGTCTCCAAGGTTAGTGTGGCAATGCTTTGAGGAAATCCCACGGCATCCTTCGGTCCGAAGTTGTAGGGCATTGCTTCATCAGCCGACCCATAATGCAGCATCAGGTTTTCTGCTAGAATTTTATCACCTTCATAGGCTTTAACCCCACTGCTTTGGCTACTAATAAGTACTGCATCGCAGGTGGCGTCACCATCATCAGATCGAACTAGCCTAAATCCTGCGTGCTGGAAGAAGTGAGGCCGGAAGTGAAACCTTGCCCACCGGGTCGCTTCATCACCAGTACTTATGAAAGACCCGCCGAGAATCATCTTATGTTCACCGTCGAAACAAGGGGTACTAAAGTCATCATAGAGCCGGTGGACCCGGAACCCTTCCAAAGGATTGAAATCATCCTCACACCAATGCCAGACATTGCCAAAAACATCGTAAAATCCAGCTTCGTTAGGCAGTAGAGCATTCACTGGGGTTTGAGATCCCCAAGTTAGATTCAAATTAACTGGCTCCTTGCCCCCGCCCAAGCAATGATGTTCGGCTTCCGTTAAAAGTCTGTAAGGGATGGGGCTGTTATCCTGCTCAGTCTTCCAAGCACAGTAGGCTTTCGCTTCATACCAGTTGACAGCAACCGGCCAAGACCAAGGTAGATCCACCACCTCAAACAGCGTCCGCAGTCGATACTGGTGCAGTCCTGCTGGCCCATCAGCCACCCAGAAGGTCGGCCATTTAGTATTGCGATTTTGCTTCCAGGCCCAGCCCTCTTCTGTCCAGTATTTCGGTTGCTGGTATCCGCCAGCGACAACAAACTCGTAGAATTCACGATTGGTGACTAAGTATCGACTGGCTTGAAAACTCCGAACCCTTACCTGCCGTGAACCATACTCGTTGTCCCAACCAAAGGAGGGTTCTTCCCAAGGCTTACCCAAGGTCACGGTCTTGCTGGAAACGGCGATTAACTCGTTCTCAACGGTCTGACT
The DNA here is from genome assembly GCF_010672065.1 of Moorena sp. SIO4A1. NCBI lineage: Bacteria > Bacillati > Cyanobacteriota > Cyanophyceae > Coleofasciculales > Coleofasciculaceae > Moorena > Moorena sp. SIO4A1. Next base: position 121,117 of record NZ_JAAHHX010000008.1, read on the forward strand.
CTCTGCAAATGCTGAAGGATGCAGGTTTGGCCATGCTTCTGGCTGACGCAAAACCGACAGTGGCAACTCTTGTAGCAAGACACTGTCGGTTTCGATGTGGATGCGTTCGTGTTCAAATCCTAGGAATAGTGCCCATGCGGGATTGTCCATAGTGATAGGTGGATGGCCGTCTTCCAGGGCGGGCAAGGTTTCAATCAATTCTCGGACAATCTTGTAGGTACTCCGTCTGTACTCCACTACTTCACGGACTGACGGCCAATCCATTTCAGTCTTGGACATATCGTCCCAGGACATCTCGTCAACGCCAGTTTCAAACAATTGCTCGAAGTATGGATCAATCGACTCATGGATTAGTCCAGCTAGCCGAAGCTTGTTGATGTAAAGCACGGCTGGATGGCATAGATAGAAGATTAGAGGATGACGAAGTTGGTGGTAGGGTGGGTCGAGGAATGCCCGTTCTCCCTGTAGTGCTGACAACAAAACTTCGGTCATCAGCCAGCCATTATCGAAGTAGTCCAGAATCTCGCGGCGCGTGCAGGTGGCTAGATTTGGGATCGGCATGGCATGTAGGACTTCTGTAGGTCGCAGCCCAGTCCACCACCAATCTGGACGGGGCCCAATCAGGGGATCTGTGGGGTCTTTCTTACCCTTCAGGTTAGGGGACAAGAGTGTAGTTAGATCTAGATTTGGATTACGTGTTAAAGCAGTCTCCACCTTGCTGTGTTCCAATAAAAATGATAGTTGAGTAGATTAGACCTCTCCAGCAATTAAGTAGGTGGGCATAAATAAACCTTAAAACTCAGAATCCGAGAATGAAGCTGGAAGCCTGTATTCAAGTTGTTTTCATCATTTTGAATATCAATCGCTATTTTAGGGATCATTAAATCCACCTACTTAGATTTTCAGGTATAAAGGTTAACAGGGGAAACGCATCTTGTCAATAAACCGGGGATAGTTCGAGCAAGTCTCAGTATGAAATATCAACTAGTGTTGGGAGGGAGTTCTAACTCCAATCCCTGGAGCATGAAAGTGAGCAGATGTTCCCAACTATGGAAATACATATAACCGGTCAATGAGAATTGCTGGGATAGTTCTCAATAAACCCTGGCTGATTGTCCTTGTTAACAAGGCATTTTTAACATATAGTGCTTATTTAATAAAAAGAAATATATAGGACTCATAAAATTAGATGCGTTTACCCTGGGTAGCTTGAATGTTCCCTTGGCGCTCGGTTTAGGGTAGGTTGAATGTTGACGGTTGCATCATAATCTAATCCATAATCCATAATCCATAATCCCTAATGACTGTCTATCTAGGCATCGATTTCGGAACCTCTGGCGCACGGGCAGTAGTGATAGACTCTGTTGGTACTATCTTTGCCGAGACTCAATATCCGTTTCCACTCCAAGCCATCACCATTGATACCGCAACACAGTGGCAGAAGGTATTATTTTCCCTGATTGAGCAAATTCCCCAGTCAATCAAGGGTGAAATTAATGCGATCGCAATTAATGGCACTTCCGCAACAGTTTTGTTATGCGATCGCATCGGTCAACCAGTAGATGCACCAATCCTTTACAACGATCCACGAGGAGTAGCTGTGATGGAACAACTTAGAACCATTGCTCCTCCCAACCATGTCGTTTTAAGTGCTACCTCCAGCCTTGCCAAACTTCTCTGGTGGTATCACTGTACAGAGCTAATCAGCAAAAGCTGTGCTGAAACTAATCCCCTATACTTTCTCCATCAAGCGGACTGGTTAGCCTTTCTATTGCATGGCAAATTAGGCATTAGTGACTATCACAATGCCTTAAAGCTTGGTTATAATCCTGAAAATCTTTGCTATCCCGACTGGATCAAACAGCTACCGGTGTCATCTATGCTACCCAATGTCTTGGCTCCCGGTACACCAGTTGGAGTTGTAACCCCTGAGGTAGCTCACGGCTTGGGATTATCACCAGATTGTCTAGTTTGTACAGGTACCACCGATAGTATTGCCGCATTTATCGCTAGTGGTGCCAAACAACCAGGTGAAGCGGTAACCTCCCTTGGGTCTACCTTGGTACTTAAACTATTGAGTACCACTCGTGTAGAAGAGGCCAAATTTGGCATTTACAGTCATCGATTGGGAAATTTATGGCTTACCGGTGGCGCATCCAACACCGGTGGAGCAGTACTACGACACTTTTTCAGTGACAGAGAATTAGAAAGTCTCAGCTCTCAAATCGACCCCGAGCAAGAAAGTCCCCTGGATTATTATCCCTTACTTAGACCAGGCGATCGCTTTCCCATTAATGACCCGGATCTCCCCCCAAGATTGGAACCCAAACCCGATAATTCCGTGGAATTTCTCCAAGGAATCCTTGAAAGCATAGCCCGAATTGAAGCTAGGGGGTATCGTTTGTTACAACAGCTCGGAGCAAGTCCCAAAACCTGTGTCTATACTGCTGGTGGTGGTGCCAAAAATCCTACCTGGACAAGGATTCGAGAGCGTCAGCTCATGGTACCGATGTTGCCATCTATTCACACAGCGGCTGCTTATGGTACAGCACTATTGGCCAAGCAGGGATACCTGTTAGAAGATCGGGTATAGGGTAATCGTGTCTAGGATTACTGCATGACCGAGTGACTGGGTGAGAATCTGCTGTGAATTATCAGCCCTGGATCAACCTGACCATCATCACTATCCCAGTTCGCCCTATACCCTAGAGCTCCTAAGCTCTAGATAATCCCCATGTTAGCCAATCCTAAGATAGTGCCTAGTCCTATGATGTGACCGAGGCTAGTGGTTGCTAGTAATGCGGGAAAACCCATGCCACCGAAGAACTCAGGCATAGGCAACGCTGGCCCTGCGCTAGGATTCTGGATAGTAGCTTTTCCTAATGCAATCGCTAGGACATTGCAGATAATCATGATGATTCCGACTGTCGGACTCCATTCCAGGGTGTTGGGAACGGCAGATGCAGCAGCAAGCAAGATTGAGTAAGTCAATTTGTGTTCTCCTGTTTTTGATAGACTCTTACAGTGATCTCTTAAAGATTTAATCTTTTATAAAGATTTTACCAGCGCGGTGTCATAATTAGTTTTTTTTGCCAGAGTCGATTCCGTTGCCAGTCTTGCTTTGATTCCCCTTGATTAGAAAGCCAAAGCCCGTGATTACTAGACTTTTGGGCGGTGGGATTCGGTAAAATTAAATCAAGCCTTTATGTAAATAATTGTTAAGTAATCCCTGGTTGCTCAGTCAATGTTTCGGTAAATTTACATAAATTAATAAAAGCGGGATAAACCCTGGATTGATCAATCAATCCGGGTTGACCGGATTGATTCATCCTGCATGGCTGGTGACATCTTACCGGAGCGGCGAGTATCACTAGCCATGAGGGGTTAGCTTCCTCCGCTCTTATGCCCCACACCTCAATGCTACGCCATGAGTGTTTAAAGTTACCGTAAGGATAGGGTCGCCTTTATGGTTAGTCGGTTATGCGAAAAGGGTTAAAACTTTTTGATTAAGGCTCCACTATCCTAAGGTTTCGTCTCCAGGGATGAATCGCGGACAGGAACTCTGATAAACAGCCTGAAAAACGTTATACTATAAATAGTAGGGAAAACAAATTAAGAGCTAACCGCCACCTGCTAAGTAAAAAAAAGAACTTTTTTTAATTGTTCCGGTGCGGAGGGGCATCCCGTATCGTTAATAAAGCTTACCGAGTAACCGTTCGCGTAGCGTCGGGCAAAGCCCGATAGCGATGGCTGGTGTTGGTAAGAAGCCCACAATCAACCTGACAAGGTGAGTGTGGGAGTATGTCACCTGAAACTATAATTATGCTGCTGACGGACGCATTACTTTTAGATTACAAACGCTGTCGGCGTCGGGCTTTTTTGGACATTTATGGAGATCCCACAGAGCAAGACCCACCCTCAGATTTTCGGCTGAAACTGCAACAGAAAAGCCGAGACCATAAACAACAGATTCTGGCTACTGTGCCCCACCACTCACCCCGCTACCCCAGAACAGATTGGCACGCTGCTGCACAGGCCACCTTGAAACTAATGCAACAAGGGACAGAGTACATTTCTGGAGGGGTACTGTTGATGCCAACTGGTGACGGGGTGACATTGCTATGTTTTCCTGATTTGCTGGTCAAACAGCCGGGACGTTCTAATTTTGGTGATTGGATCTATGTTCCCACCACCATTAAGCTCAGCAAACGGCCCAAGCCAGAGTATAAAATCCTTACCGCTTTTCGTGCTCAGCTGTTAGCAGCAGTACAAGGACAGTGGCCGACCACTGCCTCATTAATTTTGCGTAACCAAAAGTCCTACACCGTGGTAATAGAACGATGGGTACCACTGATGGAACAACTGCTATCGGAATGTATTGAGACTCTATTGCAGCGACAAGAACCAGAGGTGTTCATTTCCCGTCAGCGGTGTAGTCTTTGCTGTTGGTATCACAGTTGTTATGCGATCGCTAAATCTGTAGAGCACATTTCCCTATTGCCTGGAGTAACACCCAGCCGCTATCGGGATTTGAAGGCTTTGGGAGTAACCACAATCGAATCCTTAGCCACGTCCACAATTAGTGAATTAGAGCCAAGCTTTGGTAGCTTAGTAGCTTTCCAGCTGGTGCAGCAAGCCCAATCTCAGGTACAAAACCGGGTGCTGCTCTATCCCAAACACTACTTTAGTATACTTGAATACCAACAACTAGAGCGAGGGAATGGTAATGCCAAAATCTCGGCAGACCTCCCGAATCAAAACTCTTTACCAACAGCATCTGTTGAGCTTTATTTTGATATTGAAGCACAGCCTGATTTGCCCCTGGAGTATTTGCTAGGGGTGTTGGTGATTGATCGACGCACTGAAACTGAGACCTTCCATAACCTATTCGCAGAACATTCTTGGCAAGAAGGATTCATCTGGCTACAATTTCTAGACTTAGTTGAGCGTTATCCAGATGCCCCAATCTTCCATTTTTCCAAGTATGAAGTTGATACGGTCAAGCGCTTAGCAACCCTTTACCAAACTCCACGACATATAGTTAGACCCCTGCTAGATCGTTTCGTGGATGTTCATCAAATAGTTATTGATACTGTGACCATGCCAGTGGAGAGTTATTCTCTGAAAAATCTGGCTAGATGGTTGGGGTTTGAGTGGCGCGATCCGGATATGACTGGCTCCGAATGTGTGTGTTTGTATGACCAGTGGTTAAAAACAGGCAATCACTCTATTCTCGAAATTATCCAGCGCTACAATGAAGATGACTGCCGCGCTACATATCACCTCAAGCAGTGGCTAGTCAACTTTTTGTCCAACACTTTGCCCAACACTTTGCCCAACACTTTGCCCAACACTATTAACTTTCAAAACTTAGCATGAAGTTATGCAACGATTTTTTAAGTTATTAGCTTTTGTGCTCTAGCTTACACACACAATGTATAGCTAGATGCTAAATTAAATCTAAAGGGGGCTTTCGCCATCATTGGATGGAGGGGAGCCCTCTCTAGAATTTTTAGAGGTCTGGAATTTAGAGGTCTAGAATTTCTTTTATAAGAGGTGATTAATATGCTTCCACTTTTTCTAATTCTTCTGGTAACTGCCCTAGGGAGCATCTTGATATCGTTGAGAGTCTCTCACGAAATCCCTCGCCTATTGGGAGTAGGCAGTACCATTGTCTGTCTAATATTTGGTTTTGCTATGGCACCTTGGCCAGTACAGGTTTTGATGCTCCTATTAATTCTTAGCCTGGAACGATTTTATCCATTCAGCAGAACGGCTTCAGAGGCAATCTTAATCTCAAAAGTCTCTAACACCAACACAGAACGGTGATTCGGCAATAGCAGTATATAAGGTTTATGGTTTTGAAAAAAAAATAGTGAGCCCTAGGGTGCGTGATTAGCCCACCCTATTGCGTTAGCGCTGGGATAGGTTATACTGGTTCCAGCCATAAACTGAGCCTTCGGTCATTGGTCGAGGGTAAGCTCAAGGCAAATCGGCTGAGAGCTCAGAGGTCTAAGGTGACTGCTCAAAGTATTTTTCGGTTTTTTTAAAAAAAAGCCTTGACAAATACACCAGTCATACATAATAATAGTAAATGGCTCGGAGATTGGGACTGTAGTTCAATTGGTTAGAGCACCGCCCTGTCACGGCGGAAGTTGCGGGTTCGAGCCCCGTCAGTCCCGTAGAAAAAATGTAGGATACTATCGACTGCTCATAAAGATGATCCTAAAGATGATCTAGTTAGGGTAGTTGATTGTTGCAGGTACAATAGAGACGAAAAGACAATAGTAATTAGGTTCTTAGCAATCAGCTGTGACAGTTAGAGTCCGTATTGCCCCAAGTCCAACCGGAAATTTACACATTGGTACCGCTAGAACCGCTGTATTTAACTGGCTATTTGCCCGTCGCCACAGCGGTAAGTTTATTCTGCGCATTGAAGACACCGATCAAACGCGATCGCGAGAGGAATATACCCAAAACATCCTCGATGGTTTAAGTTGGCTGGGACTGGAGTGGGACGAAGGACCATTTTTCCAATCCCAACGTCTTGACCTTTATAGTGCTGCTATTCAACAACTCTTAGACCAGGGATTGGCTTATCGCTGCTACACCACAGCTGAGGAACTAGAACAACTGCGGGAAGCTCAAAAGGCTAGAAAAGAAGCACCCCGCTATGACAATCGCCATCGCAATTTGACACCAGAACAACAAGCAGCATTTGAGGCGGAAGGGCGCAAGCCGGTGATCCGCTTTATGATTGATAATGACCGGGAGATTGTTTGGAATGATCTCGTCCGAGGTAAAGTCACCTGGAAAGGCAGTGACCTTGGAGGTGATATGGTCATTGCTAGGGCATCTCAAGATAATGGTATCGGTCAGCCTCTCTACAACCTAGCTGTGGTGGTGGATGACATTGATATGCATATTACCCATGTCATTCGCGGTGAAGACCATATTGCTAATACTGCTAAACAGATTTTGCTCTATGAAGCCCTAGGGAGTGTAGTGCCAGAATTTTCCCATACACCTCTGATTCTTAACCATGAGGGACGGAAGCTATCCAAGCGCGATGGTGTAACCTCTATTTTTGACTTCAAAGCCATGGGCTTTACCCCTGAGGCGATGGTTAATTATATGACATTGCTGGGATGGTCTCCCCCTGACTCTACTCAGGAAATCTTTACTTTGGCTCAAGCCGCTCAAAAGTTCGGTTTTGAACGGGTGAACCCAGCTGGGGCAAAGTTTGACTGGGCTAAGCTGGATTGGATTAATAGTCAATATATCCACCAGATGAGTGCATCTGAGTTAGTGGACTTGCTGATTCCCTACTGGGAAAGTGCTGGGCACAACTGTGATCCTGTGGAAAATCGCCCTTGGCTGGAACAGTTGACTGCTATGATTGGGCCAAGTTTGACTCGCTTGCCAGAAGCAGTAGATATGACTCGGATGTTCTTTACTGAGTCGGTTGAGTACACTGAGCAGGCAGTAGAGCAGCTCAAAAAAGCTGGTGCTAGTGAGGTGGTGCAAGCTATTCTTGAGCAACTCGGTAATTACCAACAGCTGAGTCCAGAGGAAGCTAAGCAGATTATTAACCAAGTCACAAAAGCGCAAAAGGTCAAGAAAGGATTGGTTATGCGATCGCTTCGTGCTGCACTAACTGGGGATGTCAATGGTCCTGATTTGATTGAATCCTGGGTACTGCTTCATCAGCGCGGGTTTGACCAAACTCGCTTGAAGGAGTCATTGCTGAAGGTGGCATGATCCCAACCGATAGGTAACTGATGGGTTACCGATTGGTAACCCGTTTCTGATCCTGTTTGGGTCAATTCTTTTACCCTGAGCCGAAGTTACCTTGTCCAAAGTTCCCGACAACCCACTAATAAATTTTGGCTGTTCCATGAAAACTTTCAAGGGAGTAAGCCAAACTTATTCTAACTCTGAGGTCGAAAAATCTAATGAATTAAAAAGCTAAATTAATTTTAGATTTAACGAGATATATTTAAGCTCTTGACTGAGATAATCTGCCCACAAATTAGGTTTTATCTGATACACAGACAGTAGTGCGATCGGACGAACAATTATTCGCAGACGTACTCATTATAAAGCGAATCGTATTGACAAGGAGAGTCATCATCGCCATAGTAAATACTAGTCCAAAACGGACTGTCTTCTATCAATAAATTGCAATCCCTCACGTCATAAAGCCTCAGATATTCAGGCTTGTTTGTTTCCACCATCTTTTGGAGTTTAGAACAGCGAGCTTTTTGAAATTCAACAGATTTTTGACATTCAACAGATTTTTGACATTCAACAGATTTGAGTTTGTTCCGCTTTTTTTCTAAAGCCGAGTCACATTCTTTCACATCTTTACCCTTACTCACTCGACTGTAAAAACACTGAGCCAGACTTTCTTCAGTCTGACTTTCTTCAACCAGTGCTTGTGCTTGACCGGGGGCAACGCCCTCAGCGACGGCGATACCCAACAATAGCGTGCTAGAGACCATCAGGATTCCTGACAGCAGCAAGGAAAAAAGACGTTTCATCAAATACTTCCTTTTTTTTTTATTAAGCCAATATGATTTTATCACAACCGTTTGCCTTAGTTGCAGCACAGGAAAACTTATGTGTATCTAGCGCTACTGTTATACTAATTGGGTAAAACTCAGATCTTGCACCAAAAAAAGTGGCGGTGAGAATAAACGGCTGAATTGGGTGCATCTCATATTTGTAAAAAAGTTGGGTAGGGTGCGTTAGGGGGGCCTCATTTTCCGCCTCTAGCCTTTGGTTATGTTGCTGCCCGTAACGCACCACGGTGTCAAACAGCAAAAATGAGATGCACCCGCTGAATTGATTGTGGTTAGGGGATTAGAGGCCGTTATTTATCATAGCTAGAGACAACTAATCAAATACCTTTAAACATTCTCTGTATTCCCTATAGTTTGGGTAAAAACAATTAGTTCACGCTTAGAAGATGTATGTTTTACTGAAGAAATTACTGAAATCACTTTTTTGCTTAACCCTTCTATTATTAAGCAAGGCCATTACAGACTATTTCGTAAATTTTTCAGGATAAACCATCTATTTGAACTAGATGCCAAATTGCTCTTTAATACCTTGGATAAACGTCTTATCATCCAATTCTTTTCGATTAGCCACCATCATCCTGGCATCTTCGCCAGCAGTATATCGCAATTTATCAGTGCCATCTGTTGCTGCTTCATAAATCACGTTAGCGACAACGCTAGACTCGGAGGCATTCTCAAGTAAAGATTCCATAGATTTGAACACCTTACCAATTAATTCTTGATACTCAGTTAGGCTTTCATCGTTGTTAAAGTCAAAGGAACGACCAGCAAAATCGGTTTTAATCACTCCTGGTTCAACAATTTTCACTTTGCAGCCAATTGCTTCCATTTCAAAACTCAGACCTTCGGAAATCCCCTCAACAGCAAATTTAGTCCCGTTATATAATGAAAATAATGGAAAACTCCTTTTGCCACCAATCGATGAAATATTAATTAAAATACCATCTTTATTTTGTATAAAATGGGGTAGGATTGCTTTGGTTACATCTAAAAGCCCAATAACATTAACATCAAATTGTCTTGTTATCTTTTCCCTGGGGGTTGCTTCTAAAGTACCAAAAGCACCATAACCAGCATTATTTACCAAAACATCTATTTTGCCGAATTTTTCAATGCCTAACTCAACGGCTTTTGTAATTGAATCTTGGTCTAAAACATCTAGTCTTGTCACCAACACATTATCAAGGGTGGTTAGTTCTGTTTCCTTTTCTGGAGTTCTCATGGTCGCAACCACGTTCCAACCCTTTTCCTGGAACAATTTTGCAGTTGCTTTTCCAATACCGCTGCTTGCTCCTGTGATTAAAATTGTCTTACTCATTTTGGCTTCAAACTAATTTTTGTGATTTGACGACGACAATTCACGCTTGAATGTCGATTCAGTTTGATCTTATACTAAGGAAACGGTAAATTTCACTAGCAAGTTGCGCCAAACTACATGCAAAGTGCGCCAATAAAGAATTAACCTTATGTAACAAAAAGGGAAAAGATGACTGTTGTAAAAAAACAGATAATGTATAAGGTACTCCCGACTCCCGACTCCCGACTCCCGACTCCCTAAAACCTAGAACGAAAGTACCTCACAGCAATTGAGAACTGCTATAGCTCATGCGCTAACTACCACTTGTCCTACAGGATGAGCCACACAAGTCAAAATCATACCTTCGTTCCGTTCATCCTCTTGGAGAGCATCAGGTTCCTCGTCATACTCGACTTTCCCTTTTAGAAGCTTTTGCTTACAAGCACCACAGGCTCCCATGCGGCAACCGCTCGGTAATGCCACCCCTTCTTGTTCCGCCACATCTAGGATCACATCCTCTGCATCACAGGTGACTTCTTTCCCAGACTTAGCAAAGACTACAGTTGGTTCTGAACAGGTTGATGGTGATTTCACTAAATGTAGTTTAGGACGAGCTTCGGCTGTGACTGGTGTAGGAGTTGTTGTTGCTGTTGCTGTCTTTTTTGACAACTTTTTGCCACCAAAACTCTCTTCATAGTAGTTCTCCATCGGGAAGTCTAGACCGGCTAGCATGGCTTTCACCCCTGCCATAAAGGGATTCGGACCACAGACATAAATAATGCGATCGCGAAAATCAGGAGCCATCTGTTGCACCATGGCTTGATTAAGTCTTCCGGTATAACCCCACCAAGCTTGGTCAAGTTCTGGACGAGTGGTGGTAATAGCTGGCTTAAAGTTGGGGTGCAAAGCCGCCATCAACTCTAATTTCTGACGAAAGATGATATCTTTTAGGCTACGAGCGCTGTGAACAAAGACCACATCCACATCAGCCCCAATATCACAAAGCCACTCAGACATCGACATCATCGGAGTAATCCCGCTACCTGCTGAAATGAACAGCAGTTTATTAGCAGAATGGTCAGCACAGGTAAATTTCCCCATTGGGCCATTTAATCTCACCTCGGACCCAACTTTGATGTTGTCGTGCAACCAGTTAGACACCAAACCGGCTGGTACATCAGGAGCATCGGCTGGTGCTGGCACTCGCTTGACGGTAATTTCCAAAGTATAAGGACGTGAGGGGGCCGAAGAGATGGAGTAGGAACGCTTCACTGGCTTGCCATCAATCTCCAAATCCAGAGTGACAAACTGACCTGGCTTGTAGCTGAACAACATTGGCGGATCCGCCACAAAGCGAAAGGTCTTGACATCATGGGTTTGATCAATGATCTGCACACAGCGGACAGTAATCTCACCCTTAGTCCACCGCTTCATCCCAGTGCTATTGCCATCTACCACTAGGTTTTGTTGCTGCTTATAATCATACTGCTGTAGTGTTTTGACCAGCAGCACAAAGTCACCGATGCGGATAATATCCTCTTCCCTCAGGAGCCAGTTCTGGTTAACATCCATCTCCTCATTATTGATCCGAGAGCCATCGGTGCTACCAAGGTCAGCAAAGTAATACTGTCCCCCTTGGCATAGGATTCTGGCATGTACACGACTCACTACAGGACTATCCAGAACTAGGTCACAACTCGGGTGACGACCAATCAGATACTCACCTTGAATCCCAATTTCCGGTTTCAGGGTTTTTTCCTGTAACTCGTTGGTTTGAGAGTTGATAAGTATAGTTTTCAGCATGTTTCGTGTCACTCCAGATTACCGCAATAATCGGTCAATTGTGTCAATTACTCAGGACTTACCCATAAACTCTGCCGCTAGGGTGCGTTGATAACACACCATACTATATAAGTGCATTTGCATTTGTAACCAATTTGGCATAAGTCCTGGTAATGAACTATGAGAGGATGATGTGTGCTAACTTCAGCTGCGACCCGTGGCGAATTTAATTCTTAATGGTAAGAGCGCACCTAACATTTGAATTAACACTTGATACTAGCATCATACTTAGTACCCTTGACCTCTCGCAAAAGTTCAGTGTTGGACACATGGCTATATACTTCTCAGCCTTTTGGTAATTTTTTATGCAACAGCATTTTCTGAGAGCTCCATGCTTATAGCAGAAGTCAGAAGTCAGAAGTCAGAAGTCAGAAGTCAGAAGTCAGAAGTCAAACTCTTGCGCTTACTTAGGTTTGAGACTTTTGTCATCTCCTAACTACCCTAGCGACTGCTATACCTTAGAATCGCTACCAAGATTATTTCAACCCTGAAACTTTTGATATCATCCAACGTCTCTACTAGCCAGTGAGAAGTCAGGGTCTTTGATAATCTTGGCTGTTCATACTATTGATGTGTTCAGGAAGATTGATCTCCATGAAATATCCGATTCGAGTGTTATTATCACTCTTAACCCTATGTACTATTAGCTTAGGGACTAATAACGTATCTGCTGAATCTAATCAATGTAGGGAGATTCGTGCTGTACGTCGCTTGGCGATTCGCGAAAACTTAGATAGGGATAATCTAGCTACCCTAGAATATAAGTACTGTGGACAGAGTAACCGACGTTCATCAAGTATTCAGTCACCACGAAATTCCTCTCAAGATTGCTTCGACCTGACCGCCATGGCAAAACTAGCCAGCATGACACAAGAGGGAAGAAGCTTTTTGGGTACGATTGAAAGTTTACAGCAAGTTATATGCAATGGTCCTAGCCAAGGTCAGAGGTCTTCGTTAGAGTGGCCAAATGGGGAAACTGCCAAATCAGGGTCAAAATGGAAGTATCCCAACGGAACGACTGCCAAATTCGGGTCAAAATGGAAGTATACTAACGGAACGACTGCTAAAGTCGGGTCACAATTGAAGTATCCCAACGGAAAGACTGCCAAATTCGGGTCATCAGGTTCGTGGAAGTATCCTAACGGTCAGACTGCCCAATTGGGGTCACGTTGGTATAGCCCTAAGGGTAAGACTACTTCAGTGGATAGTTTACTGAGCCAGGGTTGTAGTATAGTTGGCACCACAGAATGCGATCGCATCCTCACACACATCAACCGCTCTGACCGGAACAGCTATAACCGGAACCGCTATGACCAGAACCGCTATGAAACCGAGACCAGAGACAATTTCTTGCGGGATTTGTCAATCATGCAAATTCTTGACAGGCTGACTAGAGTAGCTGATTAAGCCTCAGGGGGTAACAAGCAGCTTTTTAGCTCCTAAGGGTTTGAGTTCCTAGCCACTGGGTGTAGGGTTTACTGAATAATTAAGCCCACCTACTTAAAACCCTAGACTAGATTTATTGAGAACTGCTATAAGTCCCTAAACATAACTTTTGATAGCTAATAACTGACAGCTCAATCCTTAAAATTGAATCGCGACCAAGATTATTTCAATGGTGAAACTTTTGATATCATCCAACGTCTCTACTAGCCAGTGAGAAGTCAGGGTCTTTGATAATCTTGGCTGTTCAGACTATTGATGTGTTCAGGAAGATTCATCTCCATGAAATATCCGATTCGAGTGTTATTATCACTCTTAACCTTATGCACTATTGGCTTAGGAACTAATAACGTATCTGCTGAATCTAATCAATGTAGGGAGATTCGTGCTGTCCGTCGCTTGGCGATTCGCGAAAACTTAGATAGGGATAATCTAGCTACCCTAGAATCTAAGTACTGTGGAAATAGTAACTTACCTTCATCAAGTATTGAGTCACGACTAAATTCTTCTGAAGATTGCTTCAACCTAACTGTAATGGCAGAACTAGCCAGCATGACAGAAGAGGGAAGAAATTTTGTAGGTACGATTAAAAGTTTACGGCAAGTTCCCTGTAAACTTCCTAGGCAAGGTCAGAGCTCTTTTTTAAACTGGCCAAATGGGGAAACAGCGAAATTGGGGTCATCTTGGAATTATCCCAACGGTCAGACTGCCAAATTGGGGTCATCTTGGAATTATCCCAACGGTCAGACTGCCAAATTGGGGTCAAGTTGGTATACTCCTAAGGGTAGATTTACTTCAGTGGATGATTTACTGAGCCAGGGTTGTAGTATAGTTAGCACCACAGAATGCGATCGCATCCTCACATACATCAACCGCTTTGATCAGAACCCCTCTGACGGGAAAAACTCTGAGCAGAACCGCAGGAGCAATTTATTGCGGAATTTGGGAATCGTAAAACTTTCTTGGCTGAGTTACCAGGAGACTAACCAGAGTCAGTAATTAAGCCTCAGGGGGTAACAAGCAGCCTTTTTAGCTCGTAAGGGTGTGGAGCCAGAGCTTGGCACTGGGTTTGGGGTGTAGTGAATAATTGGAGCCGTCATTAAAACCCTAGGTCAGCGGTCAGCAGTCAGCAGTCAGTAGTCAGTGGTCAACTATCATGGTCATTTTATTCAAAAGCACCTCAAGTAGCGTGGCACAGGCTTTGGCCTTGGCCTTTAGGCCACGCTACGCGAATGGCCACGCTGTGCGAACGACGCTGTGACCTAACCCATAAGCTGATAGCTGATGGCTGTTCGCGTAGCGTGCGCGTAGCGCATAAGCTGATAGCTTACTTAATTAAGATGTAAGATCGCTATAGGCTCTATGGCCACGTGTGTGAGGATTTCTCTAAATGCGAGTTTTATTACTGTATCCGCTATTTCCGAAAACCTTTTGGTCTTATGACAAAATCCTTGAATTAGTTAATCGCAAAGTTTTATTGCCACCCTTAGGTCTAATTACTGTTGCTGCATTATTACCTCAAGACTGGGAATTTAAACTTGTTGACCGCAATATCCGAGACGTAACCGAAGCAGAATTTGAATGGGCAGATCTGGTGATAATCTCAGCGATGATTGTCCAAAAAACCGATGCCCTAAACCAAATTAAGGAAGCCAAACGACGTGGTAAATTAGTGGCATTTGGGGGACCTTATCCTACCTCTTTACCCGAAGAAGCAAAGAAGGCAGGGGTGGATTTTCTAATCCTAGATGAAGGAGAAATCACCCTACCTATGTTTGTAGAAGCTTTAAAGCGAGGGGAAACTAGTGGAACGTTTCGCACTACAGAGAAACCCGATGTCACTCAAACCCCGATTCCCCGCTATGATTTGTTAGAGCTTGATGCCTATGATTCAATGTCAGTACAGTTTTCGCGGGGATGTCCTTTTCAGTGCGAGTTCTGTGACATCATTGTTCTCTATGGCCGCAAATCTAGAACAAAGGAACCAGCCCAGCTTCTCAAGGAATTGGATTATCTCTATGAATTAGGCTGGCGGCGTGGTATCTTTATGGTGGATGACAACTTTATTGGGAATAAGCGTAACGTTAAACTACTTCTGAAAGAGCTAAAAGTATGGCAGAAAGAGCATCAGTATCCCTTCCGATTTAATACTGAAGCATCTGTAGACCTAGCTGCGGATTCCGAATTGATGGACTTGATGGTGGAGTCTAACTTTGATGCTGTATTTTTAGGGATTGAAACACCAGACGAAGAAAGCCTTAAACTAACTAAGAAATTCCAAAACACTCGCAGCTCTCTAACGGATGGTGTAGACAAAATAATTCGTGCGGGATTGCGACCAATGGCAGGGTTTATTATTGGTTTTGATGGAGAGAAACAAGGAGCCGGTTCCCGTATTATTAGTTTTGTTGAACAGGCTGCTATCCCTACAGCCATGTTTGGTATGTTACAGGCTTTACCCAATACTGCTCTGTGGAATCGTTTAGAAAAAGAAGGGCGTTTGCGAGATAACACTAAAAAAGATATCAATCAAACCACCCTAATGAACTTTGTTCCTACTCGTCCCATTGAGGAGATTGCTCAAGAATACATCGAAGCATTCTGGACGCTATACGAACCTGAACGGTATATAGACCGTGCCTATCAATGTTTTTTAAAGCTTGGCCCCCCTAAATGCAAAGCCCCATTCAAAATGCCGGATTTGGTAGATTTGAAAGCTCTGGCGACTGTAGTTTGGCGGCAAGGGTTTAAGCGCAGTACTCGCTGGAAATTCTGGCATCATTTATTTGGTATTTTCAGGCATAATCCAGGTGTGTGGGAACATTACCTTACTCTATGCGCTCACAACGAACACTTTCTTGAATATCGTCAAATTGTCCGGGATGAAATTGAAAGACAGTTAGTTGATACTAATCCTAAATTGATGGATAAAGAATTAATAGAGATATAGCAATTCTCAGCAACATTTTATGGATATTACTTATCCTTTTAAGGCAAGAGGCAAGAGGCAAAAGGCAAGAGGCAATAGGCAATAGGCAATAGCAAAGAGGGTTTTAAGCGATGCAGTGCTAAAACCCTCTCCCTCTACTCCCTCTACTCCCTCTACTCCCTACTCCCTACTCCCTACTCCCTAGAATGAAAGTCCATCACCCAATTAAGAACTGCGATCTATGGCCTTGATAGTTAAATCTCTCAAGGTGAAGGTGAAATCTAGTTTTTTGGTTGTGCTAATAAATTCAATGATGACTTCAGTAGCAACTGCTGTAGTCATCAGCACTAAATTCCGAGCTAATGGATAATCACAAACATCATCATTAACTGGAGAAGGTACTCGATAATTTTCATTCCAAATTATCTCACTGTAGTCTTCTGCTAACCCAACATGAAGACAAGGGGTTTGGGAATTATCACAGTAATCTTTTACGGCTTGACGAGCGACACTGTTATCAAAGGTGTCAATGACTAAAGTAGAATTAGTCAGTAATTGTTTGGTATTAGCTGTGGTTAATTCCTTGACCTTAGCCTCCAATTTTACCCCAACCGCTTGGTAGAGGGAATGGGCGAGGATTTTGGCTTTATGGGCACCAATATCAGAGCGGTAGTAGGGTTGGGTAGAAAGATTGCGCTCTTCAATGCGATCGCAATCAATCACCTTTAGCTTTCCAAACCCTGAACGAGCTAAATTTTCGGTAATATTGGCTCCAAGTGCTCCCGCACCACACACGGTCACGGGGTAGTCACGTAACTGGGCCATGACTTCGGAGGTACGGTAGAGTTGTTCGTGGAAAAAAATTGACATCATCCTAATCCCAATTATCTCGTGCCTCAATCACCCCAACCAAGGACTGTAAATCAAAATCGCGATCGCGTCCACTCAGACAAATCCCAGAACTGATTACAGTCAGATCCTGTTTAGATATCGCTGATATGTGGTGTTTACCGTCAGCAGTGCTCCAGCGCACCTGCCAGAATTCTCCCCGGTCATGGAACTGTTGCAGTGCTCCCCCACCCATTTCCAAAGCTTGTTCCAGCCTTCTGTGATCCCGTTGATGCAGAGCTTTACCTTTAAAATCTTTAGTCTGTTGTGTTACCAAGTCATAAACTATTCTCATTTCTGGTGTCAGCCCCTTTACATCCAGTTCTTCAGGTGGTGTTATTTGCTTTAACTGCTCTCTAAGTTGTTCTGCTAGTAAAGGATCTCCCTTACGGTCAAGCTGCTGAAACCACCAAGCCTTACCATCCCCACGAGCTACCACTTGTTCAAAGGCTACCCCGCCCTCTACCAGATGGATAGGAATAGGTTTAACCGTGCCAAAGCGCTGACGAGCATCGGATTCATTCACCGGATATCCTAGCCAGGTCTTTCCCGACAATTGATAAGCTAGTCGTAAACGCAACGGTTGGAGCAGTTGCCAATACTCATCAAGTTGAAACACATCTGGCTCTTCCACCACAGTTGCCACTTTCTCGTTGACTGGCTGAAAAATACCCCATCCTTCAAAGTTACGAGGCTTAGGGGAAAATGTATAAATCATTCCAGCAACACGAGTTCTTACCCGTCCCCCACGTACACAGGGAGCGAGGAATTGATTGTCACTCAGTTGCGCTTCCTTTGCAGCAATTTGATTGATGAGGTCGAGGATATTTGCCATCATTCAACTCCAAGGGGACTACCGTTATACCCGCGCTTCATGCGCGGGAGGGGAATTGGAGACTGGATCTGTTGCGCTTTTTGATAATCTATGCTAGGATTAAGGAATATTAATGCGCCTTTTAGGTGCCGGTTTGCGCGCAAGCTGAAAAGCCCCTGCTAGAAGCGTAGACCAAAATACAAGTAAGCTCAATGATTTGATCGGAGAGTCTAGAGGCTGTTTGGTTCAGCCGTTAAGAGTTTTTACTCTTAAGAATCCCAGCTCCTTTGGAGCCGCTACGCGAACGCTATAATCGCTTGATTTAGCGATGGGAGTATCAAGATCCTGCTCTATTGTATACATATTGTATTGATGCAGTCGCTCATGGGGGAAACCCCCTTTGGGGGCGCTGCATCGCAATGTGCAAGTCGCCAGAGCCAAAGCGTTCGTCACTTAGAAGGAACTCCGCCGGTGAGTTACTACACACTCTTTAAATGATGGCTACTTCTAAGCCCACATTCCGGGTTCTTTGCGCCTTCCTCGCTTCACGCCCGCTACGTTAGAGTAACGGTACTATTCCTCTCGTACTAATGTATGTAAGCTCTGGCTGTTAGGGCACACAAGTCGTTAAAATTTATTCAAATAATCACGACTACTTATCATTTAATCACGACTACTTATCATTTCGCACCGGTAGCGGTGTCTCCAGAATCTCCATCAGTAACTCTAGCCGTGACGGACGAGTCATCAGTGGAACCAGGTTTGGTAGAGAATAGTAATCTCCAGCAAAGGTAAAGGTTTCTACTGGCACCTCTTGCTGCTTCAGTGTAGTTTCCACCCAGTCGTAGGAGTAACCAACTCGGACAATAATCACATTGGGCATCAATCCCAATTCACGAGAGTAGGTCTTGTAAACTTTACCAAAGTAAGGTGCTGTGTTTTCACCTTCATCGGTAACCAAGATAATCTGGTCAACCGCCTGCTTTCGAGAGCGCATTACTTCTAAACCACAACCAATGCTAGTTCCACCCCCTGCTTTGATGTGCCTGAAGGCACGTTCCCAGTCACTCAACTCTTTTCCTTGAGCCTTAACTGGGTAAGGCATATTATCGAAGGCATAGACAAACAGCTCAGCTTCAGTAATACCAGAGATTAGGGCTGCCAGCCGCTTACCAACTTCAATGGCTTTGTCCATTGAACCGGACTTGTCCACTAGTAGAGCAGTGGGCTTGGTAATGGTACCCTTGCGCTTTACTTGCTGATTGGTAACTTGTTCTAACTTAGCAAGAGTTTGAGTATCTAACTGAGCAGCTTCAGCAGCAACTTGTGCCTTGAACGCAGAAACGCGATCGCTTGTCTGTGCCTGTTCTAGCTTTGCCTCAATCAACTCCTTGACCTGTGGGTGTTCCATCGCACCCCGCCCTTGGAGGGATTTGAGATTATTAATTACCTCTTGGGGTGTCATGGAATTGATTAGTGCTACCAACACCGTAGGAGTGACAGAGCGCACAGCACCAATGGCGATGGTGTAGGGAATCTTATGTTCAACAATCAATTGCGCCTGTTCAGCAGCAGTTTCCGTTTTCGCTAACTGCTTGAGTATCCAAGCTAAAGAACCTTCTGGAGGATGATCCTTAAATAAGACTGCATCTGCTCTAGGGCTAGGCTTAATATGTAAACTAGCATAGAGATGCTTCATCGCCTTTCGACCCCGCAATGCTGCTCGGTCAAACAATGCTGGAGTCTTTTCCCGTGTTTTAAGGTAGCGCCGCACTGCTGTCCGAGCCGAACGAGGCACCTTATTGCGCTGCTGCTTCATAAAATCCACTACTCGTGCCACCTGGTAGGGTGGGAATTTTTGCAGCATCACAAAGCCAGCATCTCGGTGTTCAGTCAAATTGCTAGTCAACAAATGACCTAAAAACACTTCTTTGTGGTCACGGACATCCCCGTGATTTTCGTACCAAACGGCTAAGTGACCATAAAAAATTGGGTCAATTTCTACCATCAGTTGGTGCAATTCTGTTACTTGCTCCAGCTTACGATGGGGTGTAGTCAATAAACTGTTTAGTAATTCTAAACGCAGGTCACGCTCTTCAGTTTTCATAGGATTCACCTCCTATGGTCCTATGTAATTTCTTGATAAATTTATAAGTTACTTGGTTGTTTGGTTGTTTGGTTTAAGGTTGAAGGTTGTTTGGTTTAAGGTTGAAGGTTGTTTGGTTTAAGGTTGAAGGTTGTTTGGTTTAAGGTTGAAGGTTGTTTGGTTTAAGGTTGAAGGTTTACTAAAAATCAACCTTAAATATTGTAAATATTATCCACTAGTTTAGTAGCCTTGTTTCGGCTTCTCAAATTCAAATACTCGATAAAGATAAATTATTAACAGACATAGTTACATCCAGTCAAGAATAAATAAGGCCAATAATAATTATAACAATGGTAGCTAATACTAGCTTCTTTAACTCATTAATCGGGGATATTAAGCTAATAAAAAACAAGAATTAATAACTAATTAGATGTGTCATGATTTAGTAATTTAGGAATCCTAAATGAATGAATTGTGATAATTTTGTTTCCTAATCCGTACTCCCTACTTCCTACTCCCTACTCCCTACTCCCTGTTCCCTATTCCCTGTTCCCTTTGCTATAAAAGATTGAATCAATTCGCGCAAGTTCAGAAAGCTGTTGTATCACACACGGGATTTGAACCCGTATATTCTCGATTTAGAGTCAAGTGCCTTTCCATTTGGCGAGTATGAAAGCTTTCCGGGTCAGGGCGCGAAAGTGACTCAGTTAATTTTAAAGTTGTTTGGTTATAGCAGCTGATTTCCACTAGAATTAGGGTCCCCGCGCAAGTCAGTAAAGCTTTTAATAAAATGATGCTCTATCCATTTGAGCTACAGCGGCAAATAGCGCCGCTGATAGGATTCGAACCTATAACCTTCCGATTCGTAGTCGGTAGTATGTAAGCTTCAGCGGTTAGGGCGCGGGGGGAAATTTGGAACAATTGCTCCTGTGCAAGTTATAGCAGAAGTCAGAAGTCAGAAGTCAGAAGTCAGAAGTCAAACTCTTGCGCTTACTTAGGTTTGAGACTTTTGTCATGTCCGCGCCTGCCCTGGCGACTGCTATAACAAAAGCTTTGTAGGCTTCTTGAGATCAGGGCACAGGACAAAAGGTTTAACCTAACACCTTTTAACCATAAACCTTAACCATAAACCGCTTCAGGTCTGATAATCAGATTGCGGTTGGTACTGCGGTCAATGACATAAGAGGTAAAGCGCTCTGGGGCTACATCAAAGTACTTCGCGAGTTGCTGTTTAACAGCAATATCGTTCATACTTTTGGCTATACCCAGCTGACCTTCAGCAATGTCGTAGGAACGACCTTCAAACCGAACATGAATCATTGGGCATCCCTCCTTGTAGCGCGATGTTTTCTCTTTAACCTTACTTTTATACTACATGTATATTACAAATGTGTCAAGTCCTTGGCACTAAATTTTTTAGGACTTAGGGATAAATGGTATATTTAACTTATTTAACCCTTAAAAGCAGGGAAATTCATTAGACCTTATACTAGGGACGGTAACTTGGGGCTGATATCGTTAGATTGTTCGCGACCCGATTGAAGCTCAACTAGGCGAGTGTTTATCTTAGGATTTAATATTATACAGTAAAATTTTATTATTTAATACAATCCAGCTCAAAATATTGAAATTAACTTTCAGCAAGCAATAGATGAGCAACTTTAAGGATCAAGTGGCACTAATCACAGGAGCTTCCTCTGGCATTGGAGCAGCTCTTGCTCATGAATTAGCCCGTGAAGGAGCCAATGTGGTACTCCTAGCTCGGCGAGCAGAACGATTAGAAGCCATAGCTTCACAAATTGATCCTAATGGTCAACGTGTACTTGCTATCCCCTGTGATGTGACGAAGGATGGTGAGCTTGATCAAGCGGCAACCTTTGCCCGTAGTAAGTTCGGCAAAATTGATATCGTTGTTGCTAATGCTGGCTGGTCTTTGAAGGGTAATGTGGAAAACCTCAGGGTGAATGACTATCGACGTCTGTGGGAAACCAATGTTTTTGGGGTACTGAGTACCATCTACGCGACCTTAGATGACCTCAAGAAAACTCAAGGAAGACTGGTCATTATTAGTAGCGTAAAAAGTTACGTTGCCTTGAGTGGCGATTCTCCTTATAGTATGAGTAAATTTGCTATCCGGGCTTTGTGTGAGTCGTTGTCTCAGGAGTTGGCTCCCCATGGGGTGTCGGTCACACACATTTGTCCAGGATACGTTGCCACTGAAATTCGTCAGCTAGACAATCAGGGAATTTGGCATTCAGACTGGCAGGATCCTATTTCCCCCAGGCTTCTGATTTCTGCTGATCAAACTGCCAAACAAATTGTTAAAGCTATTTCCCGACGACAACGGGAACAGGTAATAACAAACTATGCCAAGCTGATTGTCCTGATCAAACGTCACATGCCTTGGTTGCTCTCATGGCTGATTTCAAAATTCCAAATCAAGGTAGCTGCTAAGCCGTCACCAATTAAGCACTAATATTTTTTACTATAGCAATTATCAGCGACGTTTGGGCGTTGCTGAATTAAGGAATGAATGCGCGATTATCTGATTTTATTACAGCCCCCTAAATCAGCAACGCCATGAGATGACCCATTTACCATAAAGTTGTCTCCGACTACCTGTTTTTGCACTTAACAATACCTTTAGCAACCTTAAACTAATTACCATATCCCTTTTTCTTACCATAAAAAACTGTTTTAAACTCTAGAAAATCGGTATTTGGACTATAAAGCGTATAAGTAGCCTTTCCTGGTTCTTTGCCTACATTTCCTACACCAACAACTCTTCTTTTTGGTGTAGTAATAGTTTGCACGGGTTGCTGGCGATCTAAAGTCATCACCGAACTATTTACTGAACCTCCTTGTAGTTGATATTCAAATACTTGACCCGAACGACCACAAAAGAGATAATTTGCCTGGACTCTTTGCAAGCGGTCTAGCATTTTCCAGGGTAGGGTTTCGGGGGTTAACTCATCGCTGACGCTAACAGTGCTACCGTGAATTAACAAACAATCTAATTCAAAGAAGCCAAAATGACAGTTGCGTAACCACTGTACGGTTTCGCGAGATACCGAATCCCAAAGAAGTTTAGCAGTTTCTTTACCAAAGCGCTCGATTAATTCTGTCGGTTCTGGTGTCGAACCCAAACCGTGTAAAGTAAAGCATTGTTCTTCCCACCAGCCTACGCATACTTGGGGTTCTAATTCTCTAGGTAAAGGATTCTGAATTCGTTTAATTACTTGTTCGCTATCTTGGTTAGCTGCTACGATATCGCCCAGAATATACAATGCTTCCACCTTAAAGCGCTGGCGTTTGATATCTGCCAACACTGCTTCGTAAGCTGCGATATTTCCTTCAATTCCGCTTAAAATTGCCCACATTGATTTTCAATTTAAATATTTAAGTAATTTAATTTACCTCTCACACACATGAGTCGGATCGTCGGCTTTTTCAGCAAATTCCAAACCTCTAGCCAAACGCCAAGCGAAAATCGGTGGTAAACCAGCATCTAAGATGGCAGCGCAGGTTGTTTGATAGTCATACTCCACTTCCCGCAAGTTTACTGCTTGTGTTTCCGTATCATAGATAACATAGGTAGCATTGGGACGACCATGACGGGGTTCGCCTACCGAACCGACATTGATAATTCGCTTCAGGGGACTATTAAAACTTATGGTTGGTTGTTCGTTTCTACTGGGTTGACGAACTTTAACCTGTAATTGTCCAGAATCTAGGGTGCGGACATAGGGAAAGTGGGTATGTCCGCAAAATAATATATCTGCATCGCTGGAGAGAACTCTTTCTAAAGCAGTGAAAGCATCCATTTCGGGTAACAAATATTCGTGGTTGCTATTAGGACTACCATGTACGAAACAGAGATTATCTTCTTTGTAGGTATGGGGTAGTTGGGCTAAATATTCCCTAACTTCGGGATTGACGTGCTTATTTGTCCATTCGTGGGCGATTTTACCTCTTTTTTCCGCCAACAGGGAAGGATAACTACATTCACAAGCATTTAGTCCTTCTACAATATCTTCATCCCAACAACCCTGTACAGTGGGAATATCTAAAGAACGAATTTGTTCCACCACTGCATTAGGATAGGGACCATAACCCACTAAATCCCCCAGACAATAAATCTTTTCTGCTTTTTGTTCGTCAATATCCAGTAAAACTGCATCTAAAGCTGCATAATTACCATGGATACAAGATATCACTGCTATTTTCATACCACTTCTACCTCTACTTCACTTTCTAAAGACTCTTTTACTTGTTGTTGGTAATAATCAATTGCCGATTCGGGAAGACAGCAATCTTGGACAGTTTGAACAATTTCAGCTTTATCTAAATTACTACCTACTATTTCAAAACCACTAAAACGATCTGGTTTACCATTTAACCAACGGGGTAATTTTAAAGGTGTAAATGCTAATTCGGATTCCCCTAGTATGAAGTCACCATAATAAATTTGTCCATCCATTAGGTCGAAAAGTCCTTTTACCCGAGCTACCTCACCGTAAGCACCTTGAGTAAGTTCCAGCCAAAAAGTAGCTAAACTATCAAAATCTAAAATTTCCCCCGTCAAAACCCCCCGATGAATCTGCAAAGCTGTGGTTGGCTTAGTGATGTTATTTCCTGGAATAACTTCATCCGCCCAAGTATTTAACTCTGTACTATCTGTATCGCCGGGGATTATGGCTACTCGATGGGGGTTAAAAGTTTGCAGTAAAGGTTCAATTCCGGCTAAATCCAAATACCAGGGAATCTCTAGATAAGTAATGGTTTTGTGTAATTCCGCTTCTTCCCCTGTCTGATAAAGTTTTAGTTGAGGGTATTCACTTTGGAGATATATTGCATCAATGGGTACGGAATCGGTTTGAGGACTGAAATAACCTACAGGTTTATTGCTTTGGACTATTTGTTGACGAATCCAGTGGGTTTTACCGCCACCTGGAGGACTGGCGACAGCAATAATCATAAGCAGTTTTTTTTTATGACGATAATCATTGTATCAAAAAAAGAGATGAGCTTTATACCCATCTCTCATGCTGCCACGCGAATTAATTAATGCATTGAAGGGTTGTGGTGAATTAAACTCATAAACTCCTGACGGGTTTTTGGATCATTTGCAAATACACCTCTAACCGCACTAGTGGCAGTCCAAGAACCAGGTTTTTGGACTCCTCGCATTACCATACACATATGGCTTGCTTCCACTACTACCGCCACCCCTTTTGGTTTTAATAATCCTTGAAGGGCATCGGCAATTTGGGCAGTTAATCTTTCCTGTACCTGCAAACGTCGTCCGTACATTTCACAAATACGAGCAATTTTTGACAGTCCGATTACCTTACCGTCGGGAATATAAGCGACGTGAGCGTGACCGAGAATAGGTAAGATATGGTGTTCGCAGGAGCTAAATAGGTCAATGTCCCGAACTAAGACCATTTCATTGGTATTTTCGTGAAATACTGCCCCGTTGAGGAGTTCGTCTAAAGATTGATGATAGCCAGAAGTCAGAAATTTCAAGGCTTTGACCACTCTTTTAGGAGTATCTTTCAAGCCTTCGCGGTCTGGGTCTTCTCCCAATCCTAACAGTAAAGTCCGTACCGCTTGGCGCATCTCTTCTTCAGAAACGAGAGGTTGTTGGGTGGTATTTAGTTTTGGTAATTTGCGATCAATTTTATCAATCTGGTTGGGTTCGGACTTACCTAAGGTCATGAATTTGAATTAGATGAAATTAAACAGTAACAGAAGTAGCCAAGCAGTTATTTAACTTTTGGCGAAGTTTATCGGTATCTAAATGATAACCGATAAAGACTAGCTGATTAACAGGAGGAGTAGACCAAAGTTCGGACTTGATCTCGCTGCGCTGTCCGCAGAGTTGGAAAATGTGACGTAATGGTACTGGTTCCGTCGAATGTGAAGGAGATTTGCCTTGCAGGTCATGAAATAGGGGCATGCTGGAGTTAATAGAAGCCTTTCCTCAATGGTGGTTGTATGATCGAACTATTTTCCTACCCATGTCCTGGATGTGGGAGTGAGGATGTGTACCCTCACCACCGCTATAGTACTCAAAACCATGGTTTCCGTACGATTTATCATTGCCGAGAGTGTGACATCTATTTCAGCGAGACCATAGCAGCCGCCACTGGCGGGTCTGACCACTCCCCTGAGTCGGTAATCCGTGATTCTTAAAGCCATAAGGGTCAATATGGGGCTGAATGCCACAGCTATAACCTTCAGTGTGTCAAAAAATAGTGTAATTGATTGGAAAAGACGTTTAGCGGGTCTCAAACCTACCCTGATGCTTTATGCCCTGCTCCATCAGTTTATTCATCAGGAGATAGAAGGAGATGAGCTGTTGACGATTGTAGATAAAAACCTACCTGCTTCAGAATCACCACGGATGGACAATGGTCTTGATGGAGCGAGGCAGTCGATTTCTATGGGAATTGCACTGTGGACCGAAAGACCAACAGTTATTTGAGCAGGGGTTGAAAGTCGTGAGCGTTGGTGATTGACCAAACCGGAAGCCTCAATCTCTTAACCGATGGAGAACGACGATATGGCAACCTGCTGTTTGAGATCTGCCATGAGGTGATCCGCACGGGGCGACCGGGACGTCCACCAAAGGGGTTGCAAATTTCAATGCTTCTGGGGGACATCGTAACGAGCGCCTTTCGGCGTAAAACCAACACCTATGGGTTAATCTCGCAAAAACCTTCAAAGAACCCTTGATGTCTACTGGTTAGTACACAACTGTGTACGAGTTCATTTTACCACAAAGATTGTGCCTGCGGTGAAGTTAGGCATTTTGGAGGTGGGCATATCTTGGTCGCAGTTATTCACAATTCGATATGCTCTGTAAACAACTAATGTCAAAACTTTTCGCTTCTCACTCGGCGGAACCAGTGCCGACTTTCGGCAATCTTTACATTTTTTGTCCTGTACTTAGGTTGATTTAAATGGGAATGGTCAGATTGAACTCAGTGAATGGTTAGAATGCCTCGATAAGCGTTTGGATTATGATTTTTCTGAAGCCTTTATCAAGCTCATTGATGGCAATGAAGATGGCAAAATTGTGATAGATGAACTTAGACTATTTTATCAAGCTTACCAAATCGATACAACTCATATAGAGGAAGCTTTTGAAACTCTCGAGCTCAATCTTGATAGTTCTATTTATAAAGATGAGTTCAAACAAATCTTCGAACAATTTTTGTATAGTGAGGATGTGCAAGCACCTGGAAATTGGTTTTTAGGTGTTAGTTTAGCGAAGCAGCTCTGAAGTTTTGGGTAGTTTGTTACATTAGTCATTGGTCATTAATTATGGCTATTTAGTTTGAAAATTCCCACTCATGGTGAACCCTAGGGCGATCCGAACGTGCGATCGCACCATAAGAACCTGCCGCAAAGTTGAGACTTCACCGGACTGGAACCCCAATTTTCGGCAAACTACGAGCAATAATCACTAAGTGATCCCCAGACAGTAGTGTTTGATCTTTGGGGGGATTAATTAGGGTTTCCCGATCTCCATTGCTATTGCGCTCTATGGCGATCAAAGTTGTATCAAACTCCTCTTTCAACCGCTGAGCAGCTTCCCAGAACGAAATGTCAACCCACCTCTGTGGTAAAACAATTTTGTAGAATTGGTTTCCCACTTGCACAGTTAGCAACTCTGACAGCACGTCCACAGCCCCTAGGTTCCGAGCTGAGGTAGCAATTAAGTGACTGGCTAGTTCATCAACAACAACGACATCTTCAACGCCAGCTACTCGCAGTTGGACATTGTTTTTCCGGTCAAGGAGTTGAGCACAAGTGTAGATTCCGGGTTGGAGTTTTTCAATGGTCAAGGCCGCTAGGACTGTCCGTGCATCCCGGTCTTGGTCACTTCGAGGATGGGTAGAATCAGCCAGGAGGATTGCCCGTGAGGCATGATAGATCCCCACACTTTCGAGGACATCAATAGTCGTGTAATCACCAATATAGAAATATATTTGGGAACGGTTAACTCCCTTGAGTTCCGACTCTGGTGTGTCGGTAAACTCTGCCACAACCACCATTGGATAGTGCTTGAGCTCAGAGTCTGCCTGGAGTTCCTCAATTAGTAGGTGACCACCTCGGTTCCAGCCGCAGATAACAATGTGATTGCGCAGTTCATCTAGTTCCAAGTATTTCACCTCCATGACTGTTCTAAGTCGTTGCACCATCACGGCTGACACTACACCGGTGAAGACGGCAAACATGGTTAACCCCCCAATTACTACCATGAGGGTAATCAGACGTCCAGCATCAGTCTGGGGTTGACCACCAATAGGTTCTCCTGAGATTAGGGTAAAAAAACTCCACCATAAAGAGTCTCTTAGGGAAGCAAATGACTCATTCTGTCCTCCCTCCAGTAGATAAATCCCTAAAGCACCGACTAATGTAATTAAGCCGATAATCAGAAAAACTCCAATCTGAGCACTAATACTGGCAGCGAGTGAGGAAGAGATGCGGTTGAGGTTACGGTTTACCAAAATTCCGACTCTGAGCAGCCTTAACATCCGTAACACTCGCAATAAGCGGAATGCCCGTAACAAAGGCAGCACAGCAATAATATCCAGCCAGTAGTGACGCAAGAACCGACGTTTGTTTCTTGCCACTAGGTAGCGGATCGTTAGTTCTATGATAAATATACCCGTGAGTAGCTCTTCGCTTACATAGACCACTCCATGAATGAAACTTGCACCCTCCAGACTTGCTTCAAAAACCACTAGAACTACCGAAAGTAGAATTAGCAGAATGAGGGTGAATTCAGTTTGGGGAGCGTGAATGAACTGGTCAAGACGGGATTTGAGGGTTGATGACAAGTTAAAGTATTCTATATTAAATGGAATTTATTCCATTTAATATTAAGAATTTTTAATGTCCAATTTCCACAGGTTTTATCCTAGCCGGTTGTAGTACCCTCGAAAACTCTTAAGAGTCAGTATCAATTAACTCAATCTTCCTACCAGCGGGGGGATTAAACCTAGGCGGCTCTAGCTGAGTCGGTGGTTTTACGATACCCGACGGTGAGGTAACTTCCGGTGGTGGAACCACAATTGGGAAGGAGCGGGCTGGTGGTGATGGTGGTTTTACCACTGATGGTGGAGAGGGAACTGGTTTCGGGATCACCACTTGTGGGGTAGATGGAACCGGAACCGGTCTTGGTCGTCTTACGGGTACAGGAGGTGGAGGAGGTGGGGCTAAAATCTTCCGCCATGATTGCATTTGCCGTTGCGCTTCCTGGTAAGGGCGAGTACCAGACGGAACGATGTTTGCGATCGCAATTGCTTCAGAGAGGTTATAGGCAGAACGACTTCTGGCTATGGATAGGATTTTGTAACTCCAGCGATTGACTACTGTTCTCGCTTCGCTACGGGATTTGGTTGAGGTTGGCACTTGCCTAGCTACTCGAATCGCTTTTCTTAGGGCTTGTGGAGTTCCAGCCTCAGCAATTTGGTAAGCTTCCCGTAAACGCTGCTGACCCTCAAGTTCTAACTTCCAGCTTCTGACTTTGCTTTGGGCTTCATTGTACAGAGCCCGACCTGCCTTAATTTGTTCGGCAGTTGCCACGGCAGCATATAGATCACCCCGGATTGCCAGAGTGCGTGCTTGGTCTAAATAAGGTTGGTCTTCTTGCTGCTGGATACTTCTAGACCACTGATTAATTTTAGTTTGAGCTTCCTGGTAAAGACTACGACCTCGGGAAATTTTACGGGCTTCTTGAACAGCAGCTTGCAAAGAATCGATGCTCCCATAACTAGCCAGTTGTGTTGCCCGCTCCAGGAATGGTCTGTCTTCGATCAGCTGAATTTGACGAGTCCAATCTCGAATTTCGTCCCGTGCTTCCTGATAGCGGGGATTACCACGAGGGATCTGTTCCACTTCAGCCACTGCCAGTCTTAAGTCACTGGCTAAACCCGAGGTAGCATAGGTTCGGGCTCGCTCTAGTCGCGCCACATCTTCTACTTCTCGTTGCCAACGGCTAATTAATTGCTGCCCTTTCTTATATAGGGGACGTTCTGATCCGAGCTTTTGGGCAGATGCGATCGCTTCTTCTAAATCCCAGGTTGTACCGGACTCAGCACGAGATAGGGCATGAGCTAGGTCAATTAAATCCGATTTGAGTTCAGGTACTTTAATGGTTTCCGGAAGTTTATAGGCAATGTCAAGAACTTCGGACCATTTACCTTGCTCTAGCTTGTTCTGAGCAATCTCCACCAGCTTGTTGCCAGAGTCTTTTATTAAATCCTGAGCTTCTTTGTAGGCATAACTTTGCTCTGTGATTTCCTTAGCTTTTTCAATAGCTTTCAGAATCTTCTCTATATTGCCACTTCTACTCAGCTCATAAGCCTTATCCAGCTTAGCCGAGTCTTCCCGTCCCATTTTAATCTTATCCGTTAGCTGGTTATACTTAGCCGTAGCCCAGTAGTCATTGTCCACATAGGTCAATCGTACTGCTTCGCGAAATGCTAAGTTCCAGTTTGATAACCTCAACTGTTTTTCTGCTTGCTCATAAACTCCCTCTGCCCTTGACCAGATTTTCTGCCAACGTTTTACCCGTTTTTGTACTATCGCCCCAGCTACAGATTTTGAAGGAATACGTTTAGCAATCTTAAGAGCTTCATTGAACTGACCAGCTTGAAACTTAGCTTCCCCAATCTCCAGGATTGCCTGTGACCACTCTTCTATATATTGGTTAACTTGTGGGCGTAACGGGTGATCTTCGGGCAGGGCATCGACTAATGCGATCGCTTTTAGCAACTGGGGGACAGTTTCCTGATTTGCTGCCACCTGAGCACAAGATAGGCGCATCGATGCTGAAGCCGTTGGCCAAAACACAGCACGGCAGTTTGGTACAGCTGGCAACCTCAACAACATCATTGCTGAAGCAAATCCAGCACTACCGAAAAGCAACACAACTAAAGCTGACCAAAACTGCCAACTGTGAGGCAAGAGGTTTTTTACTCCAGTAGTTTTTCCTGAGCGAGCTTGTCTCGGGGGAGTTTGTGATTTGTTTAATCCAGAGTTAGCTACTGGTTGACCAACCCCAAATTTTTCAGATTGCTGGGGGGGCTGTGTCGATGGGTTTCCTAGGTCAGGATAGTTTACGCTCGGTTGAGTAACCGGTTCGCTATGGTTAGGTTGCCATCCATTAAACTTACCTGAACTTGAACCATTTGACGTTGGCCAACGGTCTGGAAATTCTCTATTTCTGGTCATAATTCACTTCCACACTCCCTACACCGGAAGACAGCAGGTTGTTTACAGCAACCTCAGTTGTTGAGATTTTACCCACCTTACACATATAGAGTCTACACCCTATCTTATAGTAGTGTTCTTATAATTCTGGTTGAGTTTATATGCTGATCCATATTTCTTGCAATCCTTTACAAGTCAGGATTCTCATCTTCCAGTTACAGTAGGAAGTACAGTAGCTACTCAATTTACAATTCTTTTATCAATTGAGAAAGTTGATCGGGATTGGCATGATAGACCTCTGAGCAAAAATGACAAGTTGCCTCAGCGCCACCGTCTTTTTCAATCATATCCTGAAGTTCCTCTTTTCCGAGCATTTTCAGAGCCCCCAACATCCGGTCAAAGGAGCAACCACAGTTAAAATGGAGCATCTGGGTTTCTGGAAAAATCACTAGCTCCATATCCCCCAGCAACTGTTCAAAAATCTCTGGTAAGGTCTGGTTAGCTTGCAGTAGCGGTGTAAAACCTGATAGTTTAGTAATGCGAGATTCCAAGGTTTGAACTAATGCCTCATCCGTTGCTGCCTTAGGCATAACTTGGATTAAAATCCCCCCAGCTGCAGTTACCCCTTGAGCACCTACAAATACACCAACTACCAGCGCTGACGGGGTTTGTTCCGAATTTAGCAGATAGTTAGCGATGTCATCACCTATTTCACCAGAAACCAACTCTACTGTACTGGAATAGGGATAGCCATAACCCACATCCCGAACCACGTATAGGAAACCATCCCTACCAACAGCACCACCCACATCTAATTTTCCCTGCTTATTCGGTGGCAGTTCCACCTCTGGGTTGTCTACATAACCCCGAACTTTACCATCTAATCCTGCATCTACCAGAATTCCACCCAGTGGACCATTGCCGTTGATCCGAATATTGACCCTCGACTCGGCTCGCTTCATACTAGAAGCGAGCAGAAGACCTGCAGACATGGTACGACCTAGGGCAGCCGTTGCCACATAGGATAGTTGGTGACGTTGTCTAGCTTCTTCCGTCAGGCGTGTAGTAATCACACCAACTGCGCGAATACCCCCTGAAGCTGCTGTGGCGCGAATTAACTGGTCAGCCATAGAAAACTCTTACACTTCTTAATATAATTAATGTTTATTTTACAAATTATCGAGAAAGTATCGAGCCCCTTGCTTGCCCTATCCCTTTAGCCTAGGGATGAAAACAACAGACGGGATTTATCCCATCTGTTCATTCACACTAATCACAAATATTTCCTACGAATAAGGACGATCTAACCAAAATGCTAGGAATCTTTCAAAAAAGTCATCTGAGGATTGAAGTCGAAGCACCACACACTGTTATCCGGGACAGTCTGCTCTATACGGAGCAACTGCACCAGTGGTTGTGGCCGGAGAATTTATCTTCCGAGTTACCCGAACAGCTAGATTTAGGATTGACCTTTACTTCTTCCATCGGGCCAGTAGCAGTACAACACAACGTTGAGCTTGTTCAGTCGAACTGTTTAAGACTGCTCTTGAGTCAGGGAATTGATGGTTATCATGAATGGTATTGGGGAGATGGTTGGGTACAATCTCGCCTCGAAGGGGTGTCTTTGTTACCATTGAATTGGGGTCAAACCTTAAGTTTGCTGAGGCTACGTCAGTTTGTAGAGCAGCATAGAGCCTC
Source organism: Moorena sp. SIO4A1 (assembly GCF_010672065.1). Lineage (NCBI taxonomy): Bacteria > Bacillati > Cyanobacteriota > Cyanophyceae > Coleofasciculales > Coleofasciculaceae > Moorena > Moorena sp. SIO4A1. The sequence goes on from NZ_JAAHHX010000008.1 coordinate 153,931, forward strand.
TGACTCCTAACGTAAAAATTGATCTAAAGCCGCCTTCAACTCCTCAATTTCTACCTCAATGTTGCCCTGCTCAGCGGCTCGACCGATACACTCGCTTAAATGTTCATCCAGGATAATTCGTGCCACTTTATCCAAAGCCCCTCGAACTGCAGCAATCTGTACCAAAACATCAGGACAGGGGCGACTTTCTTGCACCATAGTCTTAATCCCTCGAATATGCCCCTCGATTCGAGACAGGCGATTGATAATTCGCCTCAGAGATTCTTCATCATGGACGTGACCATGAGTATGTTGACTATGGTTGTGATTCAGCTCTTGAGTCAGGGCATATTCCCTATCTTTCGAGATCATAGCGGTTTTATTAGTTTTATTAGTCCAAGGTTAACCAACTTCCTGGGTATATCATTATTGATAATTCTTAGCCTAACTTGTTCGGGTCTCTTGGGCTGATCACCCCTTGAGGTCAAGCTCTCTCAATCTTCTGGAACTAGCCCAGGTAGTACCAACGTCATAGGAATAACTCTTAAAAGAGCGATTAGATGCTTGTAGCAACTAATCTACAATCCTAAAAATCTGCCTCGAAACCCACTCCTGGCTGTGGGTGGGAGGAATCTCAGGGAAGCTAGACTTGAGTTAGGGGTTAATGCTAAGGGTCAGCAACAACTGACTAGTAACCACTAGCCGCCAAGTAAATCCCATGCTTAAAGGTGGTGGGATTGGCTTAGCAATAATATTCCCCAAAATTAACCAGAAGAATACGATAATACTATGTCATCAACTAAATTTTCGATTTGGCTTCGCTCAATTAGTAACTATCTCTTGGCTATCTTACTTGGAGTCTTATTGACAGTTGGCGTTTATCGTGTATCTCCCTCCAAGGCTGCTCCTGTACCCAGCACAGACTCAGTAACTCCCCCACTGATCGCCCAACAACTGCTGAATCCACAGCAAACTACTAATAGCAGTTTTGTAACAGCAGCGGTGAATCGGGTGGGAGCAGCAGTGGTGCGTATTGACACCGAACGGACAGTGTCCAGGCGTGTGGATCCCTTTTTTGATGACCCCTTTTTCCGGCGCTTTTTCGGTGATGACTTTTCAACCCAAATTCCCCAAGAAAGACGTTTACAAGGTCAAGGCTCTGGCTTTATTATTGACAATAGTGGTATCCTACTGACCAATGCCCATGTTGTGGAAGATGCAGATAAAGTAACCGTTACCCTCAAGGATGGGCGCAAGTTTAATGGTAAAGTCAAGGGTGTGGATGAATTCACCGACTTAGCTGTTGTCAAAATTGACGGTACTTCCTTACCGATTGCCTCTCTAGGGGATTCGAGCCAAGTTCAGGTTGGAGATTGGGCTATTGCTGTTGGTAACCCCCTAGGGCTAGATAATACAGTGACTTTGGGAATTGTCAGCACCATAGGACGCTCCAGTGCTCAGGCAGGTATTCCTGACAAGCGACTAGACTTTATTCAAACCGATGCAGCTATTAATCCTGGAAACTCTGGTGGTCCGTTGTTGAATGCGACAGGGGAAGTAATTGGCATCAACACTGCTATTCGGGCTAATGCCATGGGAATTGGTTTTGCTATTCCCATCAACAAAGTCAAAGAGATTTCCAACAAACTAGCCCAAGGACAAAAAGTTGTCCATCCATATATCGGCGTTCGGATGACAACCCTAACCCCGGAACTAGCACAAGAGAACAACAATGACCCCAATTCTGTTTTCCTATTACCAGAAATCAATGGTGTCTTGGTAGTTCAAGTAATGCCGGATACACCAGCCGCTGATGCTGGTATGCGTCGTGGGGATATAATTGTTCAAATTGATGGAACACCTGTTACTAATGCTACACAACTACAGCGCCTTGTTGAAAATAGTGGAGTAAATAAGGTACTAGAGATAAAAGTAAGGCGCGGTAAGCAGACTACTAGCGTGTTTGTTCGCACCGATGCACTAAAAAATCCTACTTAGCTTGAGTTCGACATAACCAACTTTATCCAGGAGTCAGGAGCTTCGAGTCAGGAGTCAGAATAAATGATTTCCCAGTTAATTGGCAATTAATCAGAGTTTGATCAGCAATAAAATTCTGTATTATCCCCACACCTCCCAGACCTGGGATCACCTCCCACGCTCCCTGCGCCCGGGGCCGAGACTCCCCACGCCCGGGCCCTATCTCCCTACCTGGATCTATAGTCCTACTTTGAAGAATTGGTATTACTTCAGTTGGGGAAGAGTTCAAGGTTTCTGAGCAGATACAACTATGGCTGACATAGGCAGAAGCAGTCGATTATTTTGCCTATAGCTTGCAGTGTCCTGGTGAATTGCTGCCCGTATATTGTCAAGGGATTTACTAGTTTGAGCGCGCAGTATCCCACCTGTTCTGGCGGTGCCTTTATAAAAAGCATCAAAAAGTTCATCGGCACTGCTAAGTTCCCAGAGTAGAGGAATTTCCTGCACAGAAGGATTCTTAAATCCTAAATGTTGCAAACACTTGAAGCAATAATCCTGTTCACTAAACAGAAAAAATGGCGGCCCTTCTGGAAGAGTAATATCTGTATTTTTATAGGTCTCAATCGCCTTATTCATAATCTTCAACGCTATCGATTTTTCTGGCTTACTCCACACAGTAAACCCAAACCTGGCCTGGCTAGCAATTACCCGAAATGCTTCACCCAATGCTTTTTCTGGTTCAGCCAAATGCAAAATTCCAAAGTTCATTACGGCTGCTTGATATTGAGATTCGGGAAAGGGTAACGATTCCGCTTCACCCTGAAAAAATTCGATCGCGTAGCGTGACCGTAGGTCAATCTGGGGATTGAGTTGCTTGGCTTTGGCAACCATAGCGTCTGATAAATCTACCCCCGTTACCTTACATCCTCGCTTCTGGGCCTGGGCAGCCACATAGCCAGGACCAGTGGCAATATCAAGTAATTCCATATCCCTTCCCGCATTTACACTATCAAGCAGAGACTCGATAGTTTGGCTAGTTAGAGACGAAAAAGAGGAATGATATTGGTCTACTGACTGTTGCCATCCACAATATTCAAATTGTCTAAATTCCTTGGGATTATTGGTGGGTACTGTCATGTTGCGGTAATCTTTTTAGTAAGTCTAATGTCAATCCTAGTACTAAGGCTTGCTAGACATTGCCCACCCTATTGTTAGACAATCAGGCATTCCTGGGTAATCAAATCAGCTGCGCGGGTATCATCCGTGAAGTGAGCAACCCCTCTCTTGATTCTATCAGGGCTGTATCTCCAACTGACGATGAGAGTGCTATCGTGACCAGGCTCAAGGGTTTCTGGCACGTTTATGGAAATCCCGTCGGGAAAATCAAATATTAATCGACCGTCTTTCGGCCAATGGGCAGGGTAATCTGGCAGGGGAATTTCATCAAATGTGCCTGATCGTAATACCAGGGTATCTATGGCCTTAATGCTCGGATAATCCCGATTACTTACCTCTGGTCTCTGATTAGACCAGGGAAATGGGACAACGTCAAGTTTCACTTCGCGAAACAAGGAAATCCCGGAGAGTACACATCGATTCTCTGACTCCTTGGAGCGATCGGGGAAATAGCCAATTACCACGCTGATACGACGGTTCCCTTGGAACAGGTAAATTTCGGTGAAGTTGGCCTGGTCTTTCCTAAGAGGTCTGCTCATTACACCAGAGGATTTAGATGAAAACATCGTGGTTGAACTCAGATCGATGGGGTGAGAGATACCTGGACCGCATTTCTCAATAATCCACGTATTTTCTTGGACTTCCGAGGGGTCGTCTTGGTTAATAAAACATAGATAATGCTCAAGTTGAGATGCATCTGCCAGAGGAGTAAATCTTCTTGTGGAATCAAGGACTTTATCAAGAATTCCGTTACCCTTATATCGAGAAAGAATTCCTTTCCAGGTGAATCCATGATCCTCAATAAAGCGATACCATTGTCGGAATAATTTTTCGTCTGACTGGTCAGTTGACTGGTTGTCCTGAATCTGATTATGATCATTCATGGTTCTTTACTTCCTCTAGTCCGACTTAACCTACTCTAAGTTAACAAAGAAAGCGATTGGCCGTAGGCCACGCTACGCGACCTTTGGTCACGCGGGGCGCGTTCGCTATACTCGCGCCTACAGGATGGGATAGCGATCGCTATCACCTAGTCAAATAACTGATGCGATCGCATTTAGCGTGACCTTTCGGGAAAAACCCGACGCTGCGCGAACGGTCAATTCCGTAGGGGCTCAATGCTTAGCATCGCATTTTTTATCAACCCCTTTCTTTCTATGCTCTATAGGCACTTTTTTTGGCAATTATCAAAATTAATATCATCAAATTAAGGGTAATTCCAGCTATTTTTTCTACCAATTATTAGCGTTCACACTTCCCATCTCCCCATCTCCCCATCTCCCCATCTCCCCATCTCCCCATCTCCCCACACCCCCCACACTCTCTACACTCCCCATCCCCCAAGACCCAAGACTTGATTAGTTTTCCGCAATTCTCAGCTCATCAATGTTCCATAACGGTCCCCCTAAGCCAGAAAATTTGATATTCTCGATGCGATCGCGTACTGCCTGAAAGTCTAGTGAATTGACCAGGAAAAACACGGGCAACTCCTCGGCAACGATTTCCTGGAATTGATCATAAATGGCTTTGCGTTTGCTCTGATCAAGTTCTTTTATCCCAGCATTGAACAGACGGTCAATCTCTTGCTCCCAGTCAGACACTTCCCATCCTTCTAGTGGTGGTTGTCCGGGTTGAGGACCTTGATTAAATTGATGAAACGAGCCTCCACTATACCAGAAAACAAATACACTGTGAGGCTCACTCACTCCTGCTCCAAAGGCACCCACATAACACTCCCAATCTCGAGTCGATAGGAGCTTTCTGAGCACAAGGTTAAAGCTGAGTACCTGCAAATCTGCTTCTATCCCAATTTGGCTCAAGTCTTGTTTAATCTGAACTGCTGCGTCTACTCGGGATTTATCGTCTGATTTCACCAGCAAAGTGAATTGTACCCGGTTGCCATCCCAATCCAGCAGCTGATTTTGGGAGTTATACCTGAAACCAGCCTCTAATAGTAATTGTTTTGCTTTCTGGGGTTGATAGTTGTAGACTTTTAACCCATCTTCTGGGGACAGGTAATAGGGACTTTGGACAGCAATGGGAGAATGTTGTACTTCACCCAGTCCCCGATAAATATTAGTTTTCATTCTTTCCCGGTCAATAGCATAGGCTACCGCTTGTCGAAAGGCCAAGGTATTGAACCAACGAGACTTGATTGGGTCTACGAAAGGTTTTCCCTGAGCATTGCGAGCTTTGTTGAGATTAAAACCGACAAACCTAATGCTAGGCATCGGTCCGCCATTGTAAATGGTGTATTTCCCCCGCTTTTCCTCTCGTTTGAGTAACCCAAACGCCTCGGGATTCACTCTGAGGCTATCCAACTCCCCAGAGCGAAATCTGAGTAACTGGTTATCAGAGGATGGGATAACTTGTAAGACAATCCGTTGAATGTAGGGTTGGGGATTTCCCTGAGCATCAGCACGCCAGTAATAAGGGTTGCGTTGTAGGATGACTCGCTCAGCAGGGGTATACTTTTGTAGTCGATACGGACCATTGCTAACAATGTCTTGGGGATTGGTGTTAGTGCCCCAAGTTGAAAGAAACTGGGGATTGCCATTACCATCAGTGGCTTGCACAGACTCTCGTAACGCATGAGCCGGTAGAATGGCTAGGGTTCCTGCGGATCTCACAAATGGCGCAAAGGGTTGTGGTAAGGTAAACTCAACTCGCTGCTGATCTAGTTTGCGCACCGATGGGTACTTACCAGTACTACCAATCTTGAGGAAATCTCGGGAAACTGTGGGAATCTTGGGATTCAGGTAAAGCTGCTGATAGGTAAAGATCACATCATCCACCGTCAGGGGTTCCCCATCAGACCACTTTAGCCCATCCCGCAGGGTGAAGGTGATCTGCTGTCGGTCTGAGGAAATGTCCCAAGATTCAGCTAGTGCTGGTTCCAACTCCCCTGTCATGCCATTCTCACTCAACAATCCTTCGTAGATGTAACCAAATACACCAAAGGGAGAGGTATTAACAATAGTGTTAAAGGTAGCTGGGTCACTAGGAGTAGCTAACACTAGTTGAGAGACCTGAGCTGCTTGAGTCTTAAACTGGTTCGGATGGCAACCTGTAAGGGTCAATAGACAAGATAGCACCAGCGCAACTGCTTGAAGAGGGAGGAGTGTGGGGAGTGTGGGGAGTGTGGGGAGTGTGGGGAGTGTGGGGAGTGTGGGGAGTGTGGGGAGTGTGGGGAGAGGGGGGAGTGTGGGGAGGGAAGAAGTAGTTTTGGATAAGAGGATATCTTCAAATATATTTTTGATCATTGTCTTGATGCAGTCGCGAATGGTAAAAGTATCGGGATTAAAATTTATGTAGCAAGCGGATCTGGGAAAAAATCCTGTGTACCTCTTTAGGTTAGAAACCGCTATAGATTTAGATTAACTAGAAAGGTTGATGCAGGTAATCAAAAAGTATCCCGATAATGACCAACAAAGCCTATTAGAGACAGCAGAGTCTTACCTAAGGGAATCCGTTGCTCCCTTGGCTAATGAGATTGATAGTGCTCCTGAGGTGTTACGAGAGGCTCTCAAGGGGATGAGCGTTCGCACTTTGCTAGGGCTACGGATTCCCAAATCCTGGGGAGGTGTCGAAGTCAGTAGCACCACCTTTCCATACTTTCAGCAACTGGTAGCACGGTATTCCGGTGCTTTGGCATTCTTGCAAATGCAACACCAGAGTGCTGGAGCAATGATCGCCTTCTCTGAGAATGAATCGTTGAAGCAGCAGTATCTTCCCAAATTAGCCAAGGGTCAAGTGCTAGTTGGTATCGGCTTTTCCCAAGTGCGACGAACAGGTAACCCACCGGTGAAAGCTATTCCGGTAGATGGTGGATATCAGATCAGCGGAAAAGTGCCTTGGGTTACTGGGTTTAGCTTGTTTCAAGAGTTTGTCATTGGTGCAGTATTGCCTGATGGTCGAGAAGTTTACGGTACGGTGCCATTGACTCCAACTTCCCAAGATGCAGGTGGTACTATTACCTTTAGCAAACCCATGGCATTGGCGGCGATGCAATCCACCAATACGGTTAGTGCTACCCTTACGGATTGGTTCTTACCCGAAGAAGGTGTGGTCTCGATTGCTAAAGCAGGTGCAATTCACGGAAATGACCAGAAAAAAGTTTTGTCTGCTGGTTTTTTGGCCCTAGGATGTGCCCAAGCTGGACTCGACATTGTAGAAGCGGCTGCCAAAACCAAGCAACTGGATTTTCTATTCAATGCTTTTGAATCCCTCAATGGGGAATTGATTCGCTGCCAGACAGCTATGATCCAAGCAGTAAAAGCCGATTCCCAGACCTTTGAACAACGACTACAACTGAGGACTTGGGCAATTAACTTAGCAGGACGATGTGCTCAAGCAGCGGTGACTGTGTCTAGTGGTGCTGCTAACTACAAACACCATGCTGCCCAGCGAGTCTATCGCGAAGCTTTGGTATTCACTGTCTCTGGTCAAACCACCGCTGTCATGGAGGGAACTCTGGCTCGGTTGATATAGCGCTACGCTTAGCGTCAGAATTTAGAATTTAGAATTTAGAATTTAGAATTTAGAATTTAGAATTTAGAATTTAGAATTTAGAATTTAGAATTTAGAATTTAGAATTTAGAATTTAGAATTTAGAATTTAGAATTTAGAATTGGAAATTGGGAATCAGGAATCGGGAAAACTGATCTGACTCCCGATCCCCCCATCTCCGCATCTCCCCATCTCCCTATCTCCCCATCTCCCTACTCTCTACTCCCTGCGCTATATGAGCTCCTCAGGGGTTCATTAGCTTAAGCAAAATAGTCTGCCATTTTTGTACTAATGCTTGATCACTAGTCTGAATTTCCTGAATTACCCACTGCTCCATCCCTAAGGAAGCAAAGGAATATCTACCGTTACCTAACTGCTCCTGATCTTGATCAATAATGACGCCTTGTTCTACTAGGTTTGTTAACTCTCGTTGATGTTGGCTAAAGATTACGTCAATTTTAGTTAAGTCAATGTCACTTAAGTCAATAGTAATCTTTTGCTCAAGACCACCTTTTAACTTCGACCAAGCCATCAGTATCAACAGCCCTTGCTCGACATCGCTGCACCGTTGCCAAATATTTTGGAAAATATGTCTAGTTTGACTTTCAAACTCCTTGATAAAAGTTTCAGTATCGGGTAACTTCCCAGTTCTTAATGCTCTAAATAGCAAAGAACCAGCAATTTGTAGCAGCGCCGGATGTCCACCAGCCCTGTCTTTAATGACATTCCGTAATGCTGGTGTGATGGGAATACTTGCCATCAATTGCTCCACTTCAGTTTCCGTTAATGGCTTCAGGGACCGAAACAGATAGTGATTGTACCACGGGGATTTATCTGGGGTTAGACTCGGCCCAAGTTCATTGAGACGGCGGAGTGAGGTGACAATCATTGATAAATATCTCCTCTCCCGAGAGTGATAGGCAATACTACGACACTCACTTAGAAAGGCTTCCATGTCAGCTTGAGTATAGTGTGGGTTTTCCCGCAAAGCCGCATCATAGTCATCCACTAGCAACACCAAGAACTTGTTGTGTTTCCCAAGCTTGCGCAATACTTGGGGCATAGCCCTGGCAGTTGCTTTTCCGTGGTCGAGCAATGTCTCAATTTCAGTCTGAAGGTCTGGCTCACTATCCAATTTATAGATCAGCTCAGTTAGGACTTCTTGCCAAAACCCGGAAGCTGTAAACGGTTGGATACTTTCGCAACTGAGTAACACCATCACTGCCTGTGATGGGTCTTGTCCATACTCTTTCCAAACGTCTGGGGAAGCTAGGAGTTCCAGGAAAGAGGTCTTACCCATGCCTGGACCACCCCAAATCGCTAAGTTACTGCGGTTCGAGATTTGATTAAAACCAGCCAGAATTTCTGATTGTCGTCCCACAAAACGGTCTGGGGGAACTGGTGCGCCTACAACGAAAGGATTGTTTAATTGGTTATAGAATTGATAAGCTTGTTGATTTTCTGGCTCTATCCTTAGCACTTGGTCAAATTGCCGCCTGGCTAGGATAACTTCCCCTACTTCCATGAGGTGTTGTCCATAACCTAAATGCGATCGCACTAATCCATCCTGATTCCGGACTGGATCAACTAGGTATGCTTGCTGATAGTATTCTACTGCTTTATCAAATACGTCACCTTCCAAATATATCCTTGCGATCTCGAATAAAGCACGAAAGTGATTGGGATTGGCTTTCAAAATCTGTTCATAGGGTTTTACTTTCTGCCATACATCCCCCTGATCAGTTTGTTCAATTGCTTGTTGATAACTAGCCTTAGCCTCTGGATCGAGGTCTTCCAATTCAAATATCTCTCGCCGCAATGGGTAACGTTGGATTAACCAGCGGCGGACTAATTCTATTTTTACCTTGTAGGATTTTTCTTTATAGGATGAAACTTGATCAGTTATGTCTACAACCCCCAAGAAACCTGATTCAACTAGTTTTTCCCTAGCTTGAGTCAAAGACTCGGTGATGGTAACGCCATACTCTTCCAGTAAACTCAACGGGTCTTGCACAACCTGAGTATAATTTCTTTCAGCTTTTTTTTGAGCCTCTGCTACTGCCGAAAATATCACTCGTTCCGGAATCGGTAATCCATCCCGAAACCAGGTTAATCCTCCCTCACCAATTTCAATGGCATCATCAACAATTCTAGTCACATCATCACGAGTTACCTGCCACTTTTGTTCAGTTCTAGCTTGAGCAAACAGTGCATGACATAGGACCTGAGTGAAATAGGGATGACCTGATGTTAATGCTAAGATAGCATCGATTGCCTCTGAGTCATAGGTCAAAGACCCCTGAGCTGGTTCAGTAGACTTCGCGGCAGTTGTCGGGAACAGGGAACAGGGAACAGGGAACAGTGGAGAAGAATTGACGCAAACACTATCAGAAAAATACTTTTGCAAGAGGTCTAGTAATTAACTTTGTGGCACTTCGTTCACTGAGCAAGCCAACTTTTTGGCTAGGAGCACCTTTAATTGAACTACCCCACCTGTCGCAGGGATGGGGATTCCCAGGCACAACCTATACGGCTGTTATATCCATGGGCGTGACTTTCCTTCGCACCGAAGGTAGCTGGGTGGGGTTAATTCCCAGTTTCTTAAGACCCCGCATTTTGATGTTTACTGCACCATTTATGTCAGCGTCATCGTGGTACCCACACTCAGTGCAAACAAATTTTTCTCCTTTTCGATTGTCTGCGCTAGTGTGGTGACACTTTGGACATCGCTGAGATGTATGTTTGGGGTTAATCTTGATGACTGGAATGCCTGACTTTGCAGCCACGACTTCAACCTTTTTGACTAATTCACCCCAGGCAGCGTCGGAAATTACACGATTAAGACCTTTCTTGGCTGATTGTCCATTACGGTCGTAACCACCCAAATCCTTGGGCTTGGGTTTACAGCGAGACTTCATCCCTTTGATGTTCAAGTCCTCAAACACCAGAGCATCTGCTCCATTACTTAGATTTTTTGCTGTTTCCCAATGGTATGCAGAACGTTTATTGGTAACCCGTTCGTGCAACGAGGCTACTTTGGAAAAGGCTTTTTTGCGATTGTTTGAACCCTTCTTCTTTCGACTCGCAGCTCGTTGTCTTAGTCTTAAACGTCTGGTTTGGCGTTTGGACTTCTTACTATTGGCTGGGTTTTGAACTATCTCTCCATCAGAAATACTAAGGAGTTTTCTGATTCCTAGATCGCATCCTTTAACACGATCAGGTCTAATCTCGTGTTTAGTTTTTACTGGTGGAACTGGTACCGATTTATCCTCGATCTGAATGCTAACAAACCATCCCCGTGATTGACGACGAACGGTTACAGATTTCATGGTAAAACCATCCGGGATGGGACGGGAATTATGGAATCGCATCCACCCTATTCCTGGTAAATAGATTCGATTACCATCTAGTTTTACCTGGCCTGGAGCATACTTGAGGCTCCGGAAACGAGATCGCCTTTTAGGTCTTGGATATTTGGCTTCTCCCTTGAAAAACTTTGAAAAGGCTACATCCAACTGTCTTAACATTTGCTGTAGAACAGTCGAATTGATCGCTTTGTACCAAGGTCGTTGTTTTTTGAGGGAGGGGAGACTTGAACTTTGAACCTCGTAAGCACTCCGGCGAGGATTCTTTTGACTCTTTTTCCAGGGATAACCTATCGAGCTTGACTTGTTTACCGAACAGGACAATGGGCACGCCTCTCCATGAGTCTTCAAATCGCAGTAATTACCAAGTTTTGGTGATTTAACCTGCTCGTAGGACTCATTTCTATCTCTTAACAAGTAGTTGTACTGAGCCAATAGCATATCTAGCCATCGGTTCATTGTAGCTTCTTGCTGAGAGCTTGGGATTAGTTTATAGACGTAACCCAATTGCATAGTATCGACCTTTTTTTTCGGTGCTATCTTGATTATATATTACCGAAATTGATCTGACAAGAGAATGGTAAGACAAAAACCAATAAAAGTAGGACGCCCCTGTCTTCACGGCTCACCCAAAACAACACACACTATTAAGGCGACAAACACAGCTTGGAACGGATTAAAGAGATTGGCAGCTAAATCAGGTTTAAGCCTGTCAGAGTATTTAGAGTCGCTGGGAAAAACTGGGACACTACCTAGTTAATGGATTGTGGCTTACGCCACTTGAGAGGGTGAATTCATCCCCGTCCTCTTAGGTCGGGGTATTCTTCGCCCTCTCAAACTCTCCCACTCCGATAATCATCCGCTAGCAATACTAGGAATTTATTGTGTGCTCCCAGCTTACCCAAGACTTTTCGAAAATTTTCAGCAGTGCTTTTTCCGTCTTGCAGGAATCCATCAATATCTGCTTGCAGCCCAGGATTGCTGTCCAGTTTAGTTTTAATCAAGCTCAAGACTTTTCCCCAGAAGCCAGACCCAGTGAAGGGATGGATACTGAGGCAATTTAACAACACAATCACTGCTTGCGATGGGTCGGTCTGATGTATTCGCCAGATTTCCGGCCAAGTGAGTAATTCCAGAAAGGAAGACTTTCCAATGCCCGGACCTCCCCACACTGATAGGTTACTGCGATGGGATATTTGATCGAAAGCGGTTTCAATCAAAGCAGTTCGTCCAACAAAACGCTCTGGGGGGACTGGCTTCCCGACAATGAAGGGATTGCTTGGCATTGGAACTAAGTTAGTAATTCAATCAGTAATTATTTCAGAAGTGTTGAACAGGGAATCGGGAATAGGGGGAATAGTATGGGTAGAGTCTGGGCAGGGGGAGGAGTGTAGGAAGAAGGGGGAGAGGAGGGCGGGGGCTCGGGCAGATTAATTAAGTTGTTTTCGATTAAATCAGTATCTTTAAGTAGATTTTTGCTCATTTTTCTCGTAGTTCCTACTCTGATGACAACAACGATTTTGGGAAACGTTTATGACTGGATTTAACTCTTGTGGCACTATTTTCAGTATAGTGCAGTTCTCAATTGTGTGAGGTACTTTGCTCCTGGGTTGATGGAAGTCGGGAGTCGGGAGTTGGGAGTCGGGAGTCGGGAGTCGGGAAAAAATTCTGTGTCGCTCATTACTATGATAACCTGAAAAGGCTTGAAAACCCTATATTATCATGGTTTCATGCCTCGAAAATTTGAGTCTTTAATCAGACTACTATGAAATAGTTAAATTGGTGCTACGTTTCCAAAGATTTTAGATTTCCTGATCTGAATTTGTCTGTCCCGACAATTAATCTGATCTGTAGCATACTTTTTTCTATTTCCTATAACTAGCCAGTAAGTATTCAGCTAATGCGCGTAGCGCATTAGCTGATAGCTGATAGCTGACGGATGAATGCTTACCTAGCGAGTCCAAACACTACCACCGAAGCCACCTGTTCTCCGAACTGCTGTTAGCCTGCGGTTTGAATCGATTCTGACTACCATTTCGCCAGAGCTGCGAGTCCGACCCCTAGGTACATCTGCCCAGTTACCAGCAACTTCATTCTTACCAATGTAGCCATGGAAGACATTGCTGAAAGTTCGGCCATTATTAGAACTTTGACCATACCACCAGAGTTCATTACCTACTTGCCGAATATAGTAGGTGCCACCATCATTGGCTCGCCAGGTACCAGTCAGACTAATTGCAACCGCTTGAGCTACCAAGTCCGGTGAGGATGTTTGGTCAAAGCTACTTTTCTGTTCTAGTTCAGGGACTGTGGCGGAGTTGCGATTAGCCCCATTGCCAAGAAAGTCTGGGATTTTTGCCAAGGTGGGATTTACCAGACTCATAGCAAAAACTGCACCACTGATACAAAGAGTTGCCGTACTTAGTTTAAAATTCATAATCACCTCTTTGAAACACTAGTGGAAGGAATCAAGGTCTCAAACTTTTCCCTCCAATTACTTATCAGGGTGAGTTTTATCGTTTACTCATGGGGTAGGGATTTTGTAATTTTTCTTAACAAAAGGAACAGGGATTAGGGAGTAGGGAGTAGGGAGTAGGGAGTAGGGCAAAGGGAACTTAGGATCAAAAATTCTCAGAATTCCTACACGGATCCCTATTTAATCAGTCCCGTAACGCACCACCGGGTCAAACAGCTTTAATGAGATGCACCCAATCCTCTGAGCTCTTTGCTACTGTTCCCTGTTCCCTATTCCCTATTCCCTTGTTCTATCAACCCTGCAACTTCTGACCAGTCCTAAGAATCTGTCCAGCTAAGACAGCAGCACCAAAGCCATTATCAATATTAACTACTCCTATCCCTGGTGCGCAAGAATTCAACATGGTTAACAGGGGTGCCATACCACCAAAACTGGCTCCATAGCCGACACTAGTAGGAACGGCAATCACTGGACAATCGGCCATGCCAGCTACCACACTGGGTAATGCTCCTTCCATTCCAGCTACGACAATTAAGACATCGGCCTCGACAATCACCTGTCGATTATTCAGCAAGCGGTGGATACCAGCTACCCCCACATCCCAAAGGCGCTTGACCTGAAACCCACATAATTCAGCGGTTATTGCGGCTTCCTGAGCTACTGGTAAATCCGATGTGCCTGCAGAAATTAGACTAATGATACCGGCATACTTAGGTTCGAGCTGGGATGGTGCGATCGCACAAATCCGAGCTGTGGAATAATACTGTAACTCTGGGACTTTTGACTCTAGCTCCGTTGCCACCTCTGGTGTAATCCGTGTGGCCATTACTACCGGATTCCGCTGGCGCATTACTGCCATAATCTGAGCAATTTGGTCAGGGGTTTTGCCCTCTCCCCAAATTACCTCAGGAAATCCTGTTCTTAAGGTGCGGTGGTGGTCAATTTTGGCAAAATCACCCACTTCTTCGTAGGTAAAATCCTTCAGTTTATCTAAAGCAACAGTTGGGCTAAGGTCACCAGCCGCAACCGCTTCCAGTAGAGATTTTAATGCTTCGGGTTGAGTCATTTTCTTTTTTAAGGGAACAGGGAATAGGGAATAGGGAGTAGGGAGTAGGGAGTAGGGAATCGGGAATCGGGAATCGGGAATCGGGAATCGGGAATCGGGAATCGGGAATCGGGAATCGGGAATCGGGAATCGGGAATCGGGAAGAAGTTTTAATGGTTTAATGTTTCAAATTTAAGGTTTAATGTTTAGCTACGATTTATAGCAATTCTCTTTTCCATGAGGTGCAAATGGATCCCCCTAAATCCCCCTTAATAAGGGGGACTTTGAGGTTTATAGTTTTACCTTATACATGCAATAAACGCTATATAGTATTTCTAAATATATCATGAATTCTAATCCTTATTGATCATAACATCAAAAACTCCTCGTATTTCTTTTCTACTGTTCCCTGTTCCCTGTTCCCTGTTCCCTGTTCCCTGTTCCCCGTTCCCTATTCCCTGTTCCCTGTTCCCTATTCCCTGTTCCCTGTTCCCTATCTCCCCATTCATTCTGAAATTTTCAGTTCATCAATATTCCAGAATGCGCCTCCTAGAGCGGAATATTCAATGCCTTCTATGGAGTTACGAACTGCGTTCATGGAGAGAGGATTAATCAGATAAATATAAGGCAAGTTTTCTAAATTAATCCGTTGGGCTTTTTGATAAATCTTTTTGCGATTGTTTTCATCTAATTCTTGAGCGCCTTGGATATAAAGGTCACTTATTTTTTGCTCCCAATCGGCGATTTTACGACCTTGAATGGGGGATTGACCAGGGGACGGTTTTTGATTAAAGCTGTGCAATAGCCCATCCACAGACCAGACATTAGAACTATTATTGGGTTCAAAGCCACCGCCACTAAAACCAAGCAGATGGCATTCCCAATCTAAGCTATTGCTGAGTTTGTCTACTAGGGTATTGAAGGCAATGGGAGTAAAATCCACTTGAATGCCAATTTTACTGAGGTCTTGCTTAATCTGTGCTCCCATGGCTTCTCGCAGCTTATTCCCAGCATTAGTCATTAAGGTGAAACGGACTCGATTTCCTTGGCTATCGAGCAGTTCCCCTTCGTCATTGTAGTTAAAGCCCGCCTTTAACAGTAATTTTTTGGCTTTTTCGGGATTATAGTCATACACTGGTAACCCCTGTTCTGGTGACAGATAATAGGGGCTTTGCACGGGTATATTAGAATATTGCGGCGCACCTAACCCCCGATACAAATTATTCAGCATGCTTTGCCGGTCTATGCCATAGGCAACAGCTTGTCTAAATTCGAGGGTATTAAACCAACGGGACTTAATCGGGTCTACTAAAGGCTGTCCATCCCGGCTACCAGTATTGAGATTGAAGGAGATAAAACTGGAACTGAGGGTAGGACCACCGATGTGGATGGTAAAGTTACCCTTTTTTTCCTCTTGCTTGAGCAGGGAATAGAATTGAGCGGATACACCAAGAGAATCTAATCCGCCGGAACGAAACTGAAGAAAGGATGAATCCGTTGATTCTACAATTTCCCAGATCACCCGCTCAATATAAGGTTGCTGGTTTCCCTGTTCATCTTTTTTCCAGTAGTAGGGATTACGGTCGTAAACCACCCGCTGACTGGTGCGGTAGAGTTTAAGTTTGTAAGGACCGTTGACAATAATATCTTCTGGGTCTGTATCTACTCCCCACATGGTCAAAAACGTAGGATTCCCTTCTGAATCTTTGGTTTTTACCGATTCTTTGAGCACATGAGCGGGTAAGATTGGTAAGCCAGTACTGCGGAGAAAGGGAGCAAAGGGTTCAGGGACAGAAAATTCCACCCGACGCTGGTCTATCTTCCTGACCTTTGGTAACGCTCGACTCTTGCCAACCCGGAGGATATCTCTAGAATCAGTGGGAATTTCTGGGTTGAGGTAGATGTCATTGTAGGTAAAGACCACATCATCAGTGGTTAAAGGCTCACCATCGGACCACTTTAGCCCCTCCCTCAAGGTAAATAGGATTTTAAGTTTATCCTCGGAAATCTGCCAGGATTCCGCTAAACCCGGGATTATTTCCCCGGTGATGCCATCAGTGTCTACTAAACCCTGAAAGGTAAGACCAAAAATATTGATAGCACTTTGGTTGAGGGCATAGTTAAAGGTATTTATGTCACTGAGAATACTCTGGACTATGTGGGGAACGTCAGCTGCCTTGGTTTCAAATTGGCTGATGCTACAGCCAGGCAGTGCGATCGCAAAACTCACAGCCAGGAAAATTCCTAGACAACGATACCACAGAAGCACAAGAGATTTAGCAGAGGTCATATAAGAAAGGGAGTAGGGAGTAGGGAGTAGGGGGTAGGGAATCGGGAGTGGGGAATCGGGAGTCGGGAGTCGGGAAAATAGTTAGTTGTTTACTAGCATACCAAGTGGCGTAGGGTGGGTTAGGGGCGGGCTTGCCCTGATCATCCCCCTCTTCGGGCTAGCGTGCGATCGCATTTTGCTGAGATCTGGCACCAGTACAAAAAAACTTACAGCCGTTTTCACCTCATCCCTCTGTTCAGATCAGAAAAATACCATAACACAAGTACCCTCATGGGTACTATCAAAATTCGATTTATTGTTTATAATAAAACCCACACTTTTAATAACAGGAGTAACCCACCAAAAGCCTTGATTCCTAAACAGCTGATAGCTGAATGGTTACCTTATAGGAGCTAACTGCTACTGTGATTCCGTAAGCATTCAGCGGTCAGTGTTCAGCGGTCAGCTGACGTAACAGAGATTAAACCAATGCGTACCTGTTTTATTCAAAAGCACCTCAAGTAGCGCATTAGCTGAGAGCTGAGAGCTGATAGCTGAGAGCTGATAGCTGATAGCTGAATGGTTACGTGATTCCAGTCACCAAACCATTAAGGTTAGTGTCACAAACTAAGTACATACATCACTGTAGTGTTATAGTAGTTTTATAACTATTACAAAATTTTACCTACAAAGTCATAGAGACCTATAGGGTTCACAAGTTTTGCCCCAAACGTTCACAAGTTATCGATATTAGGTAATCAATGGGTGCATTTTGTGACGACTTTGAACCAATAAAGGGGAGCATTGAAGCCCGAAATAATTCTTTGATTAATTAATTAGGACTTACCCATTGCCCCCTAAATCCCCCAAACTTGGGGGACTTTCGTGACTTTGTCCCCCCCAGATTTGGGCAGGGCTGTTTCATTCTCGCAAAAAAGAGATGGGGAGATGGGGAGATGGGGAGATGGGGAGAATTTTGGACTAATACTCGGGATTTTGGGCAAATTTATCGTTCCCTTACACCAAGGCCGTTAACAAATTGTTAGTGATTTGAGTTGATTGAAGGCGGTTAATTCGTCAGATTTTAATGACTAAATTTGGGCATTTTTCGGTAAATTTTAGTTTATTTCCCTATCCCCCTATCCCCCTATCCCCCTATCTCCAATAATCGTTAACTTACTAAAGTTTGAAACAGCCCTGCCCAGATTTGGGGGGTTAGGGGGGCAAAAGCAACTAAACTTTGTGAGTCCTATTAATGCAAATTGAAAATTGAATATGGAAGCCAAGATGATGCAAAATCCTTTTACCTACGGTCAGCCAGTTTCCCTAGAGCGTTTTGTGGGACGACGATCAGAAATTCAGGCGGCCTTTGATCAAATCTATAACCGTAGTAACCTAGCCCTTTGGGGAGGGCCAGCCATGGGCAAGACCTCTTTCCTGGAACTCCTGGCTTCCCCCCAAGTTTGGCAACACTATGGACAAGACCCATCCCAGGCTGTGATCGTGCTCCTGAGTTGCCAGAGTATCCAACCCTTTACAGCTCCAAGGTTTTGGAAAGAAGTCTTTAATCTGCTCCAAGAGGAATTACACAGTGAGCCAGACCTCCAGGAACAGATCCAGACATTGCTGGACCAGGGAAAAGCAACCAGCAGGGGCATGCGCCAAGTATTAAAGCAGCTTGGCAAACGCCACAAATTCTTACTGTTGCTAGTGGATGACTATGATTGGGCACTGCTGGAAAACCAGCACTATAGTCATGCTGACATGGAAACCTTTGTCACGGAGTGTCGCAGTATTGCCTATCACTCTCGGGAGAGGAAATATCTATCCATGATTGTGGCCTCACTCCGGCGTCTCAGTGAACTTGGTCCTGCTCTCAATCCCCATAGTTCTCCCTGGTACAACCATTATCTGTTCCAATCCCTGAAGCCATTGACTGACTCTGACATTGATCAATTAATGGCTGGTATTCCAATTACCCCAACCTTACGGGGGCTGATCCGAGAGATTGCTGGTGGACATCCGGCTCTGCTCCAGATTGCTGGTTCTTTGCTTTATCGAGAGCTAAAAACTGGCAAAATCCCTGATGCCCAAGCCTTTACTCGGGACTTTGAAGCTACTACCCTATCGATTTTTGAAACGATTTGGAAAAGGTGCAGCGAGGTTGAGCAAGCTTTATTGATGTTGATAGCCTTATTTAAGTTAAACGGTCGTCTCCATCATAACAAGCACTTTGACTTAAAAGGTATTGACGTAATCTTTAGCCAACACCAGCGAGAGTTAACTAACCTCGTCGAACAAGGGGTGATTACTAACCGAAAAGAACCAGGAGTGATGATCTGCCATCAAGACTTATTATTTACCTCATCCATTATGGAACGGTGGGTGATTCAGGAACTTTGGCAGACTAATAATCCGTTACTAGAAGATAGGCAAAAAGTCTTTCTCAATCTACTCAGCCATAGTCAAGCTCATCAAGTCACCGAGGCGATTAAGTGGATATCGCAACATCAAGACAAAATCAAGACTGCTTTGGCATGGGTGAGTAAGGTGTTAGCTGCATTTTCTTGACGTGAAAGGGCAGCTAACCTTGAGTGTTTTGGAGAAACGTTAAACAAATCATAAATAGTCCGCGAATGGTTAATAACTGCCGTAATCATCCTAATCCTTATATTATCGGGAGTGTAATCGATGATCCAGACAAGTTTTTTGGACGGGAGAGTCTGTTTCAGTTTATCGAAGACAACCTCAGGCAGAGGGTAAAGGTAATCTTACTCCATGGTCAACGACGAATTGGCAAGTCATCGATCTTGGCACAAATTCCCAAGAAAGTTGCTACGGATCAGTTTTTCTTTGTTAACTCCGATTTACACAGCTCTATTCACAAACCCTTGAGTCTTCTTATCCATGAATTGGCTCAAGATATTTGTGAGCACTTAGTTGATGACTTTGATCTAGAGCAAGATTATATTACCCCGCCCTCGGAACAAGAGTTAGACAAGGATCCAACTATTTTTTTTGAACAATTTTTGCCGAAAGTTTATTGGGTATTAAAAAGTAAAAATTTGGTAGTTCTGCTGGATGAATTTGATGTTTTAACAAACCCAAAGTCTCGCTCAGAATACCGATTTTTTCCCTATTTAGCTGACTTGATTAAACGGCACCATCAATTATTTATGATTGCCGTAATGGGGCGGAATCTCGATGATTTGCCCACTCTACTCCAGGTGTTTGGGAGTCCACCCTACCAAGAAATTGGTTTTCTCGATGAGTTCAGTGCTAGACGACTAATTACTAAACCAGCTCAGGGTGTGGTAACCTATGAAATCAATGCCATTAACGAAATTTACAAACTCTCCGCTGGGCATCCCTATTTTACCCAAGTCCTATGCTCTACTCTGTTCTCGAGGGCTAGGGAAAACCAAAACAGGAGGATTTATAGCGCAGATGTGGAGCTTATAGTTAAGCAGGCTATTGAAAAAGCTGAAGCGGGATTGGCGTGGTTGTGGGATGGGTTACCGATCCCAGAGCAAGTGGTATTTTCAGCGGTGGCAGAGGCTCAAAAAATAGCTATCTCACAACACCAGACGGTGCCAGAACACCCATTATCCTTCCTCAAGCGCTATGGTGTGATCCAGACCAAGTCCCTGTATGAAGCAGCCAAACGACTTCAACGCTACGGTTTCGTCGATGACACAGAACGTAGAGTAAAGGTGCGATTAGTCCAGCACTGGTTGGTTCAGTATCACCCACTACGGCAAGAGATACTAGCACTGCAGACTCTAGACCAAGACCGAACTAATCCGATCTATCAACTAGCCACTGCACGGTATCAACAAGGGCAAATTCAGAAAGCACTAGTGCTCTATGAAGAGGTTTTGCAAATGAATCCCAATCATTTTAGGGCTCTGTTGGCTCTAGCTCACGGCTATCTCCAGGTCAAAAATTTCAGCAAAGCCGTAGAAGTATATACAAGAGTTTATAAAGTTAAGCCAGTACAAAGCAAAGAATGGTTTTTGCGATCGCTACTAAATTATGGAGATCAGTTGATCGACCAACAAGCATTTACAAAAGCCAAGAGGCCTTTTCAGCAAATGCTGCACATTGAGCCTGATAAAAGATTAGCAAGGCAGAGGCTAGAACATATTGAAGCTAAAATCGCAGCTCTTAGTAATCCACCTATCACTCCAGTTGATAATAATCCAAATCATACTGGGTTAGGCATTGGAAAACTAGCAGCAGCTTTAGCCATAGCCATGATTACCTTGGTTGGTGTGGGATATAAGGTAGCAACTCCCTGTCCAACCGGTGCCCAGAAAGTCTTCGGGATTAGATGCATCGCTACTCCTATTAGTCGAGGTGAGCACAGCTTATTTCCTACAATTGACAACACGGAAAAAATTGACCTTGCTACTGAAGCATTCCAAAACGCAAACTATTCCGAAGCAGCTAAGTTGTTTAAGGAAGCTTGGCAGGCTAATCGAAATGATCCAGAATTGTTGATTTACTACAACAATGCCCGCGCTCGTCAACAAGGGTTTGATCCATTCACTATCGCTGTGGTAGTGCCCATCGACCAGTCCAAAGATAGGGCAAAAGAAATATTGCGGGGGGTAGCCCAAGCTCAAGATCAGTTTAATAATTCAGGGGGATTAAATGGTCGATTCCTGGAAATTGCGATCGCTAACGATGGCAACAAAGAAGCCAAAGCCACAGAAATAGCTCAGGCTTTGGTTAAAGACAACTCGATCCTGGGGGTAATTGGACATAACTCTAGTGATGCCACTAAGGCTGCACTACCCGTATATGACCAAGCTGGTTTAGCCATAATTTCCCCCACCAGCACCGGTACTGATTTAACCAGTCTTGATAAAAAGAACAACGTGTTCTTTAGGACAGCTCCTTCTAATCCAGCACTTGCCAGAACACTGGCTCAACATGTCAAAACTCAACCTGGCTTAGACAAGGTGGTAATTTTTTATGATTCTAACAGTGACTATAGTAAGGATCTCAAAGAAAAGTTTGAAACCCACTTTGAAGAGCCAGGGCATAAGGTGGTTCAGGAGATTGAACTAGACGATTCCAACCTGAATATAACTGAAAAACTCAGGAGCCTCTCTCAAGATCAAGTCAAGGCCGCCATCTTATTTCCGAGGGTAGAATCCATTCATACAGCTGTGAAAATTGCTAAAGACAACGCTAACCTAATCCCTAACTCCAACAACCGAGGTCAGCAAAGGCTGAAGTTGTTCGGTGGAGATACATTATATTATGATGAAACCTTGAAACAGGGTGGGCAAGCTTTTGAAGGGTTGACTCTGGTAGTACCCTGGTTTAGGGAAGCACCACAGGCAAAAAACTTTTCTACAGCAGCTAAGGAACTATGGCCAGGGGGTGTTAGCTGGTCTACTGCCATGAGCTTCGATGCTACTCAAGCCTTTATTCAGGCTTTGTTCAAGGACGCCGACCGAGAGATAGTTCTCAACAGACTCCGCTTTATTAATCTTGTACCCAGTGATACCTCCGAGTTCCGTTTGCAGTTTACTGACCAAGGGGAGCGTGAGAGTGAACCTGTCCTGGTGGAAGTGGTTGAGGGTAAATTTAAATTCGTGCCAGAGCAAGACCAAGAGGGGATTGAAAAGTCACCGTAATCATCAAGCCTGGGGCAATACCACCTAAGTCCCTTTCACCAATACTGACTAAAAATACTAACTAAAATTTTAGATTTATAACCTGGGGAGGAAATATAAGGATTCTAAACATCATCCTAGGGAGTTGTCTATAAAACCAGTTATACAAAACCTCAATAATTGGATAGTATAGAGTGTGTAGTAAGTAAAAACAAGCTAACTAAAGCAGTAAACCTTATATCTCTATCTCTATCGGAGATGACAAAAAATGATTTCAACAGTTGCTAGAAATCCCTATGTAATTGGTCGTCCAATTGATGATAATGACCAGGAATTATTTGTGGGAAGACGAAACTTATTCCGGTTTATCGAGGATAACCTCAGGAATAAAGCCAAGGTGATGATAGTGTACGGTCAACGGCGGATTGGTAAGTCTTCTTTCCTTAATCATATTCCTAAATCGGTTAACTTAGATAACTTTGCCTTTGTGCCCTTTGATCTGCAATCCTACAGTCACAAATCTCTTGGTGAGGTCTTAGAGGAACTGGCCATAGAAATCCTAGAGAGCTTGGCACTAGACTCCCCTGACATCCCCTTGCCTGACCGTACCGCCCTAGCCACCGATACCTCGCTTTTTTATAAGCAGTTTTTGCCCCAAGTTTTTCAAAGCTTGGGTAACCAAAATATAGCATTATTGCTGGATGAATTCGAGACTTTAAATGCCCCAGATAATACCAAAGATAATCACCTATTATACCAGCATTTATTTCCTTACTTAAAATCCCTAGTTGCTCGACAGGATAATTTATATCTGATTCTTTGTGTCGAACAGCAATCCAAAGATTTACCGAATTTACTCCAGATATTCAAGGATGCCCCAACCCAAGAAATTGGCTTACTTGATCAACAAACTACCCAGGAGCTAATTACCAAACCAGCAGCAGGGTTATTGACCTACGAAACTGCTGCTATCGAAGCTATTTACAATTTATCAGCTGGGCATCCCTATTTTACCCAAGTCCTATGCTTTGCTATTTTTAGCAGAGCTAGGGAGCTAGAGCAGTGGCAAATCACCCCAGAAGATGTGGAAAACAGTGTAGACCAAGCCCTAGAAAATGCTAGTGCTGGTTTGGCAGGGATTAGAGCCGGATTATCTATTCCAGAGCGAGTAGTATTATCCGCCTTTGCCGAGGCGGATAATACCGTTAACAATAGTTATAAAAATAGTTCAGATGGGCCATTACAGCCGTTTTCAGATGAATTGACCTCACTACCAACTGCAAGCCCCCTAAATCCCCCAATTCTGGGGGACTTTAACTCAGAAACCCCCCAAAGTTGGGGGGCTAAATTAGATCCCCCCCAGCCCCCCGCGCGGAAGGGGGAGCCATACTCAAAGTCCCCCTTAATAAGGGGGGAGCCATACTCAAAGTCCCCCTTATTAAGGGGGGAGCCATACTCAAAGTCCCCCTTATTAAGGGGGGAGCCATACTCAAAGTCCCCCTTAATAAGGGGGGAGCCATACTCAAAGTCCCCCTTTTTTAAGGGGGATTTAGGGGGATCTCAGAGTTTGAAGACACGCCCTAGGGGGGCGAAACTTGCTGTAACTCTGCTGGAACACTACGGCGTTATTCAAACAAATTCCTTAATGGAAGCACTAGACCAACTAGCGAAACGGGGTTTCTTAGATAAAACCAAACAGAAGATAACCATTGAATTTATCCGGCGCTGGTTGATTAAACGTTACCCACTTCAGCAAGAAATCCTAGAACTAGAAAAACTAGGGCAAGAGCAAACTAATCCCATCTATCAACAAGCCACTACCCAGTATCAACAGGGGGAAATTACCAAAGCCCTAAGGCTATATGAACAGGTGTTGGAACTAAACCCTAATCATTTTAGTGCTGTCTTTGCCCTAGCTGAAGGATATCTAGATAGCGGAAAATTTTACAAAGCGGTTACCTATTACAAAAGAGCCTATAAAGTTGACCAAATCTGTAACAAAGATGGGTTGGTGCGATCGCTACTCAATTATGGCAATCAGTTAATCGAGCAACAAGAATTAAAAACAGCAAAAAAACAGTTCAAGCAAGTATTGGAAATTGAGCAAGACAATCTATTGGCACTAGAAAAACTACTGGAAATTGAATATTATCAAAAATTAGATAATTCTGAAAAATTAGATAAAAATACTGATAGCTCCGGGATGACTGGTGAGTTGAGATACGTCAGTAATTATCAGAACCTTAGTCAATGGAATTGGTTAGGTAAAATAGTAGCAGCTGTAGCAATTATTTCCCTAGTTGGTGTAGGATTTTATAACGTATCAAAGCCCTGTCCAACCGGTGCCCAAAAAGTCTTTGGGATTAGATGCGTCGTTACTACTATTAGTCGAGGTGAGCACAGCTTATTTCCTAGAATTGACAACAAGGATAAATTTGACAAGAAAACATTTGACCGTGCTACTGAAGCATTCCAAAACCAAAACTATAACGCAGCCGCTCAGGGTTTTTCCCAAGCTTGGCAGGATAATCCCAATGATCCAGAATTCCTGATTTACTACAACAATGCCCGAGCGCGTCAACAGGGGTTGGAGCCATTCACTATCGCTGTGGTAGTGCCCATAGACCAGTCACAATCCACAGCAAAAGAAATATTGCGAGGGGTGGCCGAAGCCCAAGATCAGTTCAATAATTCAGAGGGATTAAATGGTCGATTCCTCGAAATTGCGATCGCTAACGATGGCAACGATCCAGCCCAAGCCAAAAAAATAGCTCAGGCTTTAGTTAAGGACAAGTCTATCCTGGGGGTAATTGGACATAACTCTAGTGATGCCACTAAAGCTGCAATCCCGGTCTATGACAAAGCTGGCTTAGGGATGATTTCCTCCACCAGCGCCAGTAGTGATTTAACCAGTCTTGATGTCAAGAAAAACGTGTTCTTTAGAACAGTTGCTTCTAATCAAGCACTTGGGAAAAAACTGGCTCAACATGTCAAAACTCAACCTGGCTTAGACCAGGTCGTAATTTTCTATGATGCTGAAAGTGCCTATAGCAAGAGTTTAAACAAAGATTTTCAAAGTGTGTTTGAAAATCTAGGGGGTAAGGTGGTTCGGGAGATTGACTTAAACAATCGCGACCTGAATATAACTGAAGAAGTAAAACGCAGTCTCTATCAAGATCAAGTCAAGGCCGCCATGTTATTCCCCAGCGTGGAATACATTAATACAGCTGTTAATATTGCTAAAGCCAACGCTAACCTGAACCCTAACCCCAACAACCAAGATCAGCAAGGGCTGAAGTTATTCGGTGGGGATACTTTAAATAATTATCAAACCTTGAAAGAGGGTGGGCAAGCGGTGGAAGGGTTGACTATAGCAGTCCCCTGGTTTAGGGAATCACGAGATGCCAGAAACTTTTCTACAGCAGCTAGGGAACTATGGAAAGGAGAGGTTAACTGGCGCACTGCCACTAGCTTCGATGCTACTCAAGCCTTTATTCAGGCTTTGTTTCAGGACGCCGATCGAGAGTTAGTTCTCGACAGACTCCGCAATATTAAGCTTTCACCTAATGAAACCTCTGGGTTACCGTTGCAGTTTAATAACCAAGGGGAGCGTGAGAGTGAACCTGTCCTGGTGGAAGTGGTTGACGGTAAATTTAAATTGAAATGAGTTCATGGGGCAATTAGCATCTGTTGCCTAGCAGCGGAGAAATATGTCAAACTATTAAGCGTGTGGATTACATCATCTCTAACTACTGCGTTAACACCAACCGCTGTTGCCCTTGGAAACTTTGACGGCGTCCATTTAGGGCATCAGCAAGTTATTGCTCCCATTTTGCCAAAGCCAGTTACTGCTCAAGCTCAAGCCCTGACATCATCCCATCTTGAGCAAATTAGTAACCCGGAAACCAGTAGCCCGAATCTAGACCCAAATCTAGAACTAATCTATCCCACCGTAGCCACCTTCAATCCCCACCCCCGAGAATTCTTTTCCGGTCAAGCCTGGAAGCTGCTGACACCACCAACGGAAAAAGCCCAACAGTTAAGTGTTTTGGGTGTGCAACAGTTAGCCCTATTACCCTTCAACCGGGAGTTAGCTTCCCTGAGTCCCCAGGAATTCGTGGAAAAAATTTTAGTGGAGCAACTCCAAGCAAAGCAAGTCAGTGTCGGAGAGGATTTTTGCTTTGGCCATAAGCGAGCTGGCACCGCAACGGATTTGGATGCGATCGCCTCCGCCTACGGTATTACCGTGCATATCGTATCCTTGTACAAACGTCAAGAGCAACGGATCAGTAGTTCCAGCATTCGCCAATCCTTAGCCGAAGGGGATATCGACAAAGCCAACCGATTCCTAGGACGGCCATACACCCTAATCGGAAGAGTAGAGAAAGGTCAACAACTTGGTAGAACCATTGGATTTCCCACCGCTAACCTCCACTTACCCCCAGACAAATTTTTCCCCAAGCTCGGGGTTTACTGCGTCGAAGTCTCCCATACCCCTGAACCCTCTCACCGAGACACCAATTTATCTTCCCATCCTGGTGTCATGAATATTGGTATGCGCCCCACCGTCAAAGGCACCAGTTTAACCGTCGAAGTTCATCTATTCGATTGGTCCGGAGACTTATATGGCCAAACCCTAACCGTAAGCCTCCAGAAATTTATCCGCCCCGAACAAAAATTCTCCTCCCTAGACCAGCTCAAAGCCCAAATTCATACAGACTGTCAAGCAGCTAGGGATTTTTTTAGGGGAATGTAGAATTAAGAATTAAGAATTAAGAATTAAGAATTAAGAATCACATCAATAGCTGGCTCTTGTTCCCCCCTTATTAAGGGGGGTTAGGGGGGATCACCCACTAGGGAGTTAGGGGAGGCTCACTGATTCTTGATTAGAATTCTGTAGTTGCTCAACCGACTTGGTGATGCGATCGCTTCTGTATTGGTGATGCGATCGCGCTTTCCTTTCCTTTATGCGATCGCGCTTTCCTTTCCTTTATGCGATCGCGCTTTCCTTTCCTTTATGCGATCGCGCTTTCGTTTATGCGATCGCTTCTGTATTAGTTATGCGATCGCTTCTGTATTGGTGATGCGATCGCGCTTTTGTTTATGCGATCGCGCTTTCCTTTCGTTTATGCGATCGCTAATCCCGCAGCAAAACCCCAAGACCAAATCAGTTTGACTGGTGGTGCGTTACGGTGCGGACTATCCCAACACTGGTTACGAGGAGGTTGAACATGCTGGCAAGCCCGCCCCTAACGCACCCTACCCGATTCCCGATTCCCGATTCCCTACTCCCTACACCCTGCTCCCACAAAAATTTACAAAACTTTTCAAAATATGCTATAATTAAATAATTTTTGTGCTATCATAAAAATGGAGATAAAAAAGTAAGAGCCAGCCCGAAGATGTTCACGCCGAAGGCTGGCTCTGGCTCCCCTTTAAAGGAGATACCTCAATTATGTCTTATCGTCCCAGCTTACACCCGTGGGTGGTGATTCGCCTATTGCGAGGCAGGCCACCATTAGTTTTCGCTCGGTTCTGCAGCCCTTCTGATGCTAGGAGCTATTCCCAAGCCATGAAACATCTCATGCCTGATGGGAAGTTTTTAATTTTTCTTGATATAAGTCTACCCATGGAGGAAGAGGAATAGGGAGTGTGGGAAGATGGGGAGTCATATCAGTAACTGGCTTGTTCTTGTGCCCCCCTTAATCTTGTTCTTGTTCCCCCCTTATCAAGGGGGGTTAGGGGGGATCACCCACCTGATCAGGGTAGGTTTTTTACATTTGAATCGGTAATCGGGAGTTGGGGTAAGACACTTGACTGTACTTCCTGTACCTCATAACTATGAGAAACAGTATTAAAATCTTTCCCATCTCCCCACACTCTTGTGAATTACCATTTTCCCAAAAGCCTTGCTAGCTTATAGGAGATAGGGGGATGTTTGCCCTGCTCCGAAGTCCCTGTTCCCTGCTCCCTGCTCCCAGATCCGCTGTTCCCTAAAACCAAAGACTTTGTCCCTCACCCAATTGAACACTGCTATATGAGAGAAAGAATTGAAAAGCTCCAGGAAAATCTCGGTCGTGTGATTGTTGGTAAAGCAGATGCCATTCGTATAGTGATTGTGGCCTTATTGGCTGGGGGTCATGCCTTGCTCGAAGATATCCCTGGTGTGGGCAAGACACTGCTAGCGAAATCCCTAGCCCGTTCCATAGATGGCAAATTTCAACGTATTCAATGTACCCCTGACCTCTTACCTACCGATATCACCGGAACCAATATCTGGAATCAGCGCAGTGGTGAATTTGAATTTCTGCCAGGTCCAGTATTTACCCATGTCTTGCTAACCGATGAAATTAATCGAGCCACACCCCGGACCCAGTCAGCCTTATTAGAAGTAATGGAAGAGCAGCAGGTCACCGTAGATGGGCGATCGCGTCCTGTACCTCAGCCCTTTTTCGTGATTGCCACCCAAAATCCCGTGGAATATCAAGGTACCTTCCCCTTGCCAGAAGCCCAAATGGATCGATTCCTTTTATCCTTATCCCTAGGTTATCCCACAGAACAAGAAGAACTCCAGATGTTGCAACGCCATCTAGAAGGCATGATGGTTTCCGAGCTCACCCCCTGTATCACCACCGATGAAGTATTAGAATTACGGCATCTTTGTCACCAGGTGAAAGTAGAACGGTCACTACAAGAGTATATGCTCAATTTAGTCAGAGCATCCCGTTCCGCCGAAGATGTCACCTTAGGAGTCAGTCCTCGCGGTACCATTGCTTTACAACGGGCAACCCAGGCACTAGCCTTTGTCGAAGGTCGAGATTATGCCATTCCAGATGATATCAAGTTCCTGGCACCTTATGTACTGTCCCATCGTCTCATTACCTCGGGGGGGCGTCGTGCTCAGCCCATTGTTGAGCAATTGTTGCGCTCTGTACCAATTCCTTAAAGAGTGTTGTGTGTGAGGTATGTCCAAATTTTTGAAGTCAAGACACCCAAGGCGAAACCGTAGACGTTCAGCTTGGGTTCTATTATTATTGTTGATTTTTTGGAGTATTAGCATAGGATGGGGACTGGAGCGAGCCGTAGGATATACGATTGAGCCAGAAACAGTTAGTTCCACCCCGACCGAATTAATCGCATCAATGGACCCAGTGTCCAAGCGCTACAAATTAGGCAAAGAACTTTACCTAGAAAACTGTTCCCGTTGTCACATTGCTTTGCCACCAGAAGTATTGCCTACCGAAACCTGGCGTCGGTTATTGTTAGAGCCACAGGAACATTATGGTACCCAACTCCGAAGACTGCTTGGTCCAAGTTTATTGCTGACCTGGCAATACCTGCGAGATTTCTCCCGTCCCCATAACAAAGACGAAGAAGTACCTTATCGTATGACCCAATCCCGTTATTTCAAAGCCCTACATCCCCGAGTGAAAATCCCTCGACCCTTTGGGGTTAAAACCTGTGTTACCTGTCATCCCAGTGTCGCAAACTACGATTACCGCACCCTGACCCCAGAATGGCAGGATGCCCCTTAATCCGGTGATGGGGAGGTGGGGAGGTGGGAGGTGGGGAGATGGGGAGGTGGGGAGATGGGGAGATGGGGAGGTGGGGAGATAGGGAGATAGGGAGATAGGGAGATAGGGAATTATAGCACTTTCTAGTCTAATCAGATACACAAGATTTTTTCACTCTTCCCGATTCCCGATTCCCGATTCCCTACTCCCTACTCCCTACTCCCTACTCCCTGTTCCGGTGTGCTACAGGCTATAACATTGTGTTACAATTACTACAAAACCAATTTAACAATTCCTTTAGTATTTAGTGAATAGCAGTTCTATAGGATTAGTAAACAGTCAGAGTTCTTATCCAGAACGCAGAACACAGAACAAAGAAAAATCTACTCATCTCGATGACCTTGGCTCGAAAGGTTGAGATAACTGGCAAAAAGAATAACTGGTAAAAAGGAAGGTATTAAACCTATGAAATACACCTTTGAAATCTTAGGAGTATCTCCTGTCCTAGACTTTTTCAATCATCAACAGACGTTGAGTCAGAGAAAAGTTCCACCAAGGCTGAAATACTTAGGTACTTATCAGTGTACCCTTGATGCTTTAATTGAATCAGCTGAAACCCTTCCCTCCCAGGCAGATTGGAGCCTAGATCAAGCTGTAGACAGTGTGATTCAATTCTGGATGAATCACCCAGAAATAATCAGTTATTGGAAACAACGATTAAATGATGCTGGTAAGGATAATTTACTGGTGTCAAGGGTGTCAGATTTTGAATCATTAAAAACTGAGTTGGAATCTTTGCTAGGTAGTTAAAATTAGGTAGATAAAATTAGGTAAGCTATCAGCGTGTCGCGTATCAGCTATCAGCTAATGCGCTACGCCCACGCTACTTGAGGTGCTTTTTAAGAAAAGAGATAAGTATTCGTTTAATCTCTTTTACTTATGCTGATGTACTTTTATGTTGACTTTCAATTCTCATTAATCTCGAACTATTAAATTTTACCGTTTGCGCATTGCCCATTGCCCATAGGCGCACCCTGCACAGGGTTTATTTTAGCTGACGACCCCTGACCGATGTTCGCGCAGCGTGGGCGTAGCGCATATGCTTAACATTTTTCCAGCTATTGCGGCTCAGATTCTGCTGATGAAGCACCTATGTTACTTTTCAAACTATCTTCTAAATACTCTATCCTTTTGCGTTGATTCTCAATATTTCCTATTGTTTCATTATAATCCTGCTCTAACTCATTAATCCGTTTCCGTTGCCGAGCTAGTTTACGACTTTGGTTAATTAAAGTAGGTGTGGAGATTAATAAACCAGTTAAACAGCCCATAGATAGAGTTAAAAGAATTACTATAGATAAAGGTTCTTCTATAGTCCAAACTCCAAAGTTTACCGACACAATTTCTTTATTTTGAAGGGCGAATAATATCGCTGCTATAGCTAAGCCGATCACAAAGCCTGAAATCAAAAACAATAAGCGCATAGTCTCTACTCACTCCGTGGTAATCCTCTAGATCAGACTTGACTAAATCATGACTAAATTATTGTAAGCTAAAGATAGAAAAAATCACAGAGGGGTACACAAGCAGAATCTGAAGCTTAAGCAAAGACTCTAAGGAAAGACTATGGAAGCATAGTAGCTTTCTGTATTGTCCGATCAAGGATATATACTTCCCACAGACATAAACTCAGCTTTTGGTTTAACTGTTGAACGTAAGCTCTAAGCTCGAGGTGGTGAGGGGCTGAGGGTCTGATAGCTTACCTCTCAAAGCCTTCTGTGTCTTTTTCCGACCGCGATCGCCAGTTCTTAACTATTGGATACATGAACAGATGTCTTTATTATTTCTCCAAGCCAAACCGATCAAGCAGAGCCAGTTACTCAATCGTCTAGTATTAGAGCGTCAGACCACCGAAGAAATTGGTCATGTCGATCAACTCTTGTTGGACTATCAAGCTCATCGAGTTGTTGCCTTAAGGTGTAAGTCTGGATTACTTGGGACGAAAAAACGGTACTTTGCTTGGGGTCAAATAGAGAGTATTGGCACCGATAGTATTCTCGTCAACACTAGCAAACATCACAAAACTCAAGAGAACACCGAGTCTTGGGATTCCCTGATCGGACATGAAGTGTGGACAGATGCGGGTAACAAAATTGGTAAGCTAGTGGACTACTTGCTCAAACCCAAAAGCGGTACTGTAGTTAACTATCTCTTCTCCGACGTTGGCTGGCATGGGGTTATCGATGGTATGTATCTACTCCCACCAGTAGCAATTTCGAGTATTGGCAGCAAGCGGGTAATTGTACTGGATGCAGTTGCTCAAAATAGTAAACAGTATGGGGAAGGACTTAATCAAAAAATTGGTCAAGCTACAGACCTGATCAAGGAAGATTATCAAAAAACTGTCCAGGAATTTCAAGCTGTCAAGCAAAAAGCTCAACATATACCAGAACAGTTGAAAGATAAAGCCCAATCAGTCACTGAACAGTTGAAGGATAAAGCCAAAGCTACCACCGCACAGTTCAAAGATAAAGCTCAATCAGTCACTGAGCAGTTGAAAGACAGAGCCAATGCTACTACCGCACACTTAAAGGATAAAGCTCAATCAGTTACGAAGCAGTTGAAAGACAAAAAATAACTGGAGTATAATGATTTTTGATCAGGGGATAATTTCTGCCTATGGCTGTTAATTGGGAATTGGGAATTGGGAATTGGGAATTGGGAATTTTTCATTTTCCATTTTCCATTAACGTAAGTATTCAGCGGTCAGCGGTCAGCGGTCAGCCGTTGGCCTTGGCCACGTAGCTGAATGCTTACCTTTTGCCTTTTGCCTTTTGCCTTAAAAGGATAAGCTTTATCCCTCACCAAAATAATAATTTCTATAAGTATTTAACGGAACTATATATGATGGCTTAAAAATACCTTTTACCAACTATAGCGTTTCTCATAGCTATGAGGTACACATTATTTTTTCCCTCTTCCCTCTTCCCTCTTCCCATATCCGCTGCTCCCTGCTCCCTGCTCCCTGCTCCCTAAAACCCAGAGATTTGTACCTCATGGGTATAAGACTTGCTATATATTAGTCTTCGGAGCTTCGCATCTTATGGGGATTTGCGGTTAAATAAATCAATTTTTGTAAGTCATACTAACCACTAACGAAGCAATGGTAAAGATACCTTAATACGAGTACCTACACCTATTTCACTTTCCATAACTATTTCACCTTGATGGTGTTCCACATAACTTTTTACAATTGATAAGCCCAATCCAATTCCCCCTATGGAACCGATATTACTCCCGCGACTAAAGGAATTAAATAACTCACCTTGCTCCTGCTTAGGAATGCCAATACCTTCATCTGTAACTTCCAGTATTACTTGATTATTTTCACACTTAAGGTTAAGTTCGACTGTGCCTCCTTGAGGAGAATATTTAATAGCGTTAGAGAGGAGATTAGTTAGCATTTGTCGTAGCATCTTAGGATCTGATGTAAATTCCTTACAATCACCTTCATGGCTAAACAATATCTGGTGTTTATCTGTGGTTTTAGATTTGATTTCATCAACTAATTTAATACAAAATCCAACTAAGTATATAGGTTCTGGTTTGAAATTTAGTTGGTCAAATTCCGTCTTGTTAATAAATAGCACATCATCCACTAAACCAGTCAGGTGCTGAACCATGGATTGGATACGTCTACAATGTTTTACTTGCCGAGTCGGATCAATTTTATCACAGTACCGTTCCAGGATTGCTGCTGATGAATAAATCGTAGTTAATGGGGTGCGGTATTCATGGGAAATGCTAGAGATAATCCGAGATTTAAATTTGCTCAATTCTTTCTCTTTCACCAGTGATTGACGTAGTTTAACTTCCAAAACTTGGAGCTGAGCATTGGCTACTCTTAGTTCAACTGTGCGCTCTTTAACCCGACGTTCTAACTCATCATTCAGTTGCTTCTGAGCAATTTCTATTTCCTTGCGAGTGGTGATATCTCGCAGTGATGCCATATAGGCTTTTTTCCCTTCCCATTGAATTTCTACTAGCTGGATTTCGACAATAACAATTTTTCCATAGGAGGAGCAAATATCTAGTTCTGTAGTTTGGCCAACAACTAGGGAACTGCACCATATTTCTCCTTGGAGTATTTCCGCTTTACAGTTGATCAGGGATTCTGCTGCTGGATTAACAAATTGAATCACTCGATTGTGATCAATAATGACAACACCATCAGCATTTCTGGTAATCATGGTGCGAAATTGCTCTTCACTGGCTCGTAGGGC
Source organism: Moorena sp. SIO4A1 (assembly GCF_010672065.1). NCBI lineage: Bacteria > Bacillati > Cyanobacteriota > Cyanophyceae > Coleofasciculales > Coleofasciculaceae > Moorena > Moorena sp. SIO4A1. The sequence goes on from NZ_JAAHHX010000008.1 coordinate 188,154, forward strand.
TTCAGTTTGTCGCTTCAGTGCTAACAGCAGTCGTTGCCGCTCAATGCCATAGCGCATCGCTCGTACCAATAGGTTCCGATCAAATTGTCCTTTAACTAAGTAATCCTGTGCTCCTTCTTGTAGCGCTTCTATGGCTAAATTCTCATCAGTCAGTCCACTCAGAATGATTATAGGCACTTCCGGAAACTGGGCATAAATTTCACAAAATGTCTCTAGGCCTTGCTGATCTGGTAAGAACAGGTCACAGAGTACGATATCAATATTTCCATGCTTTAGGCATTCGATACCTTGCTCTAAGGTCTCTACATGGGTGAGTGTTGCTGGAAAATGTTTGGCCTTTTTGAGTAATGCTTTAATGAGCTCAATATCCTGGATATCGTCCTCAATTAAGAGGATTCGGGTACAATCAGGATGCTCTGGTCTTTCTTTGGGCAGTTTATTCTGAAAATAAATAACTGAAGCAGGGACTGGTGCAGGGAAATTGCTTTGATCAGCTGAAGGAGAAGTGACTGGTAGGTATGTTGATGACATTGAAATACCGTTAACTAATCAACAAACATCTGTGAGATATGAATTAACTCTATTATGTTAATGTTGACTTAAAAAAAAACCTGTTTCCACCGTAATTTCACTAATCGTTATCTCCGTACTTATACGGATAATTTCCTAAAAAATTCACATAAAATCCGTATAATCCTTGAGATTAAGGGGATTAAAATACTAAAAAGTATACCGTCTGAGGGTCTTCGATGGATCATTTCGCCTCGAATGATAAAATTAATCTTAAATCTGAGGAGGCGTAATCGTAGTAAGATTTCAAGAATTAGGTTTATCCTTGAAGGCATTAGGCATGATCAGCTTAGGCTAAGGGCTGATCGTTTCTGACAAGTCGGACACGATATCAATTTTAGCTTTGTCCTCTACACTGGCAGCAACTGGTTCGGTTCTCAGTTGTGCTCAAGATCTGAGTTAAATAAGCATGTTTCAAACTACTCGCCGACGCCTTGCTCTGTGGTACACTACGGTCACGGCAGTCTTACTGTTATTATTTGCAACTGCTGTCTATCTTTATGTCCGCCACACCCTGATTGAACGGGTTGATGACACCCTCAAACATGTCGTAGAAGTGGTAGAGCGATCACTGGTGATTCAACCTGTGGACCATGGCGAGATGCCCTACCAATTTAACATTGAAGCCAGTTTTCGAGACAATAGTGATGGGGTAGAAGATGACCACATTGACCTGGAGTGGTTTAGTCCGAAGGGGGATTTGCTGTGGTCAACCTTCTCAGAACCCTTAACTATTCCCTTAAAGACCAACACCACTAGGGCAACAGTTCATTTATCAGCAGAGCATCTCCTGCGACAGTTAACCCAACTGGTGCAAATCGAGGATTATATCTTGGGTTATTTACGGGTTAGCCACCCATGGTTTGAAGTCACCAAACCCAGCCACCAACTGATATTTGATCTGACTCTAGGTACAGTGGTGATAATTATCTCTACTGGTGCTATTGGTTGGTTACTATCTGGTATGGCTATGGAACCAGTACGGGAGTCCTACCAACGGCTCAAACAATTCACTGCTGATGCTTCCCACGAACTCAGAAACCCGATTGCCACGATTCAGACTAATGTACAAGTTGCTCTGGGGGATCCCGATTTGGCATCTGAGCTGCAACGGCACCAACTCGAAGTGATAGAGCGATTAACCCAGCGCTTAGGAAAACTGGTCAATGACCTGCTGTTTTTGGCTCGTGCTGATAGCGGTATGGTAAAACCCCAGTGGCAATTAGTCCACCTAGATGCTTTGCTAATGGAAGTGATCGAGGAGCAACAACTGATTGCTACAGAAAAAGGGATTTCCCTGTACTTGATTGACATCCCCAATCCCGATCAGGTACAGGGGACAGAGGAGAAAGAGGGGGAGATGGAGGATGGTCAAGCATTTCGGCCAGCCTGCCCTAGTCAGGTGTTCCAAAATCCAACATTCGACGAAGATGCCTTTACCCTTGAGGGGGATTGGAATCAATTGGCACGTTTATTTACCAATCTAGTCAATAACGCTGTGCAATACACACCCGCTTCTACCAAAACTCCAGGGGAAGCATTTATTCAAGTGGAATTACAACAGTTAGAACCTCCCAGCAAACATAGGGCAAGAAACCTGCCATTCCTCACCGTTACTCCCTCATGGGGGGGAACCCCAAGACCGCGCTACCTCCTTCAAGTCAAGGTAACTGATTCCGGTCGAGGCATATCACCATCAGCATTACCTCACATTTTTGATCGCTTTTATCGAGCTGATCCAGCTAGACCTTATGATACAGCAAAAGGAGCTGGGCTAGGTTTAGCGATCGCTAAAACAATAGTTGAGAATCACCACGGTCAAATCGAAGTTAAAAGCACTCTCAACCAAGGGACAACGTTTACAGTTACAATACCCCTTTTTAGAAAAAGCAATATTGAAGGCCCTGTCGAAAGCGAGCAGGTATGAAAGCAAAAATATTTTGTCTTATCATATGTCGCGGTTTCGGTCAGGGGGAGTTTCGCGCTATAGTTTAAATCAAGCTCAACTAGCTCCAAAACAGGACATAAAAGAGGTGGTTATGGTTGCTTCTTATCACAGAGAGTACATGACTCCCGAAGCTTATCTAGACTGGGAAGAAAAGCAAGAACTTAACTATGAATACATCGACGGCGAAGTCTATGCTATGACTGGGGGAACTATTCCCCACGGAACCATTGCTCTGAATCTTGCCACTGCCTTAAAAAGCCATTTGCGGGGAGGTTCGTGTCGTCCTTTTATCTTTAGTGTCAAAGTGGGTGTATCAGAAAAAGGACCCTTTCACTACCCTGATGTCATGGTAACCTGCGACCAACGAGACAGCAATGCCCTCAAAGTCATTTATCATCCCTGTCTAATTGCAGAAGTCCTCTCTCCCTCCACTGAAGCCTTTGATCGAGGTCGCAAATTTGCTAACTATCGCCGCATCAAAACCTTACAAGAATACCTTTTGATTGATACTCAACAGATCACTATCGAGTGCTTCCGGCGCAATCCACAAGGCAAATGGGAACTCAATCCCTACACAGAAGGAGACGAAATTCACTTGACTAGCATTGATTTTAGTTGTCCCATCTCCTTAATTTATGAGGATGTTACTGTATAGTTACTGTATAGTAGTGACTGCTGAGTGGCTGAGTTTTGAAAAAGACGTACTACCAAAACTCAATAATTTGCTCAAACTGGATTAATTAGTATTAATGAGTAGCTCCACCATCAGGATTTCCAGTAGTAGCAAATTTCGGGTAAATGATCTATTAGCAATCATTAATATCTAAGAATTAATATCTAATATCTAATATCTAAGACTATCATGGTATCATAGCTAATAGCTAATACCTAATTCTGTGAGAAAGGCATTGAATGTCTCTTTATCCGGCAAAGACGGCTGAGCCCCAGCCTTAGTCACAGCAAGCGCCCCAGCTGCAGCTCCCCATATTACCGCTTGCCGCAACGGTAACCCTTTGGCTATTGCCACAGCCATTGCACCATTAAAGGCATCTCCAGCTGCCACAGTATCCACAGCCTCAACAGAAAAAGCAGGGACGAAGAACGATTCAGAAGCAGTGGCACAGAAAACCCCCTGCTCCCCTAAGGTCACAATCACCGTATCCACACCTCGTTGCAACAGTACTTCTGATGCGTTCTTCGCTGACTCTATGGTATCGACAGGAAAATCCACTAGTACAGAGGCTTCCAACTGATTCGGTGTCATAATATCCACCATGCCATACAGTTCCTCTGGCAAGTCCTGAGCTGGTGCTGGATCAAGAATCACTGGACAACCCACTTTCTGAGCTGCGGCTGCTGCTAAAAGCACCACTGACATGGGAATCTCCAACTGCATCAATAAAACAGCGGCTTCTGGCAACAAACTACTGAGGCGTTCCACATCAGTTTCATTAACATGCCCATTAGCACCAGCCAGGAAAATAATGGTATTCTCCCCAGCCTGATCCACCGAAATCACTGCAATCCCAGAACTCACCGCCTCCTCAACCAAAACGCTATCGATGTCAACACCCGTTACCCCTAGACTGTAGCGTAGCTGAGTGCCAAAATCATCACAACCAACGCGCCCCACCATGTTAGTGGGGATACCCAACCGTGCTACCGCCACAGCTTGATTGGCCCCTTTCCCACCAGGAGCAGTAAAAAATTCATGGCCTTGTAGTGTTTCACCTGGAACTGGTAACCGGGGAGTTTTGGCTACCAAATCCATATTGATACTGCCGAAAACAATAACTGGTTTCATCGTTAACAAAATTACAAGTTAGCAAATTGAAAGTTGAAAAGAGTTAGAAGGCAAGCAAGTTTAACGTTGTTCGCTTAGCGTAGCCTTTTGGCAAACGTTTTAACCTTCAACATTATAACCTGACAACCTTCAAAATTAATGATGACAAAAACCAGAATTGTTTTCATATTTAATTTATAGCAATTCTACGACTTGTGAGGTACACATTTATGGGTTTTAGGGAGCAGGGAGCAGGGAGCAGGGAGCAGGTAAGAGGTAAGAGGTAAGAGGTAAGAGGTAAGAGGTAAGAGGTAAGAGGTAAGAGGTAAGAGGTAAGAGGTAAGAGGTAAGAGGTAAGAGGTAAGAGGTAAGAGGTAAGAGGTAAGAGGTAAGAGTGAAAAAATAATGTGTACCTCATAGCTACGATAAACGCTATAATAGAGTTACCTTTAACAGAGTTATAATTTATTTAGTAACTTTCAAGTTAACGTTTTAACCTTGGCCAATAGCCCACGCTACGGAACCTGCAAACCTACCCTATACAGAATCGCCTTGTGCGAATAACCTTCTCACCTTTTAACCTTCAACTAATGCATCTATAAAGCTGGTTTCAAACCAAGTAACTTGATCAACCGCTCAATGTCGAAATATTCATTCATCATCTGTTGCATACACTCCACCTTAATTGCTTCATGGAGATGTACTTGACCAAAAGAATTGTCAATAATCTCAACAGTAGTGAGGGTGTCTAAATCAACGGAAAGTACGGGAATTTCAAACTCTTCAGCACGTCTGAGAATAACCGCTTGAGGCTGAACTTGACCGGTAAGAATTAAACAGTGGGTTGAGGTTTCTAGAGCAGCCATCTGAAGGTCTGGGCGATCGCCTCCCGTCACCACCGCCATATTAACGCCCTTGCGTAGATACTTCAGAGCAGCATTGACATTCATCGCCCCAATGGTCAAGCTTTCCACCATCAAATCCAAGCGGTCAGGGCAGCATAGCACTTTAGCTTGCAACTGATGTACTAGTTCCCGAACACTAACACTGCGCAACAGATTATTTCTAGGCATCATTCCCAATACTGGGATTTCTTGCCGTTCCAGAAACGGTTTCAATGTTGTTTTTACCCTTGATAGCTTGTCTTGGGGAATATCATTAATTAAAACTCCCAGTAAGCTTTCTCCCAGACGTTGCTTAGCAAATAACAACGCATCTGCTAGTAAAACCGAGTGAAAACGAGCCACCAATAAGACAGCAGCATCAATTGTCTGAGCAACTTTTGGTAATGATAAGTTAAACAGAGTCCCCGCACTCAAGGTTGCTGGTCCTTCCACCAAAATTACATCACTACTTAGTGGTTGGAGATAGTCTTGAAGAGACTGACGGTAATCGGTTGAGTCTTGTCCTCCCAAGCGTTTTTCAATGGTTTGAGCATCCATAAACAGCAAAGGCGATCGCACCATGTTATCTGGCAACTTAAGTATGTCAGTGATAAACTGGACATCTTCCTCTATCGTTGACCCTTGATTGCTACTCAAAAAGGTACCCAGTGGTTTACAGTAGGCAATCGTTATCCCTTTTGCTTGCAGTTGATCGGCAATTCCCAGGATCGTTGCTGACTTACCGCTGTAAGCTTCTGTTGACCCAATTAGTAAATACTTAGCGGATTTTGCCACCCCTTATTTACACTCCTATAACTATAAAACTGGCTATAAAACTGGTTGTTTATTCATCAATGCGTAGTAGTTTGCGGTAGAATGCCTTGGAAAAATCCGTTATGCGCGATCGCTTAAAGTTCATAATCACTTCGATTAAGTAATTCACAAACTCAGAATTTTGCATAGTCAGTTCGTAACTGAGATCCGCGTTACCATCAAACTGTAATCGGCAACGAGTTAATTCCGAAGGAAGATTAGATACAAACCAAGTAGCAACGAAGGGAATACTATCACCGCCTTCTATGTGGCGACGACCTTCCAAAGACCCTTGTTGGTAGAGGCTAATTGCTATAGGTAAAAGATTCCGTTTATTACCCTGGTAGTAGGGAACATAAATCCCGACAGCTCCTTTGTCGGCAGGCTTAAGTTTTTCGATCGACATGGCTGAATATCACTCAATTGCCGTTGATGGTATTGATGTAACTATTCCTATGGGACAATCTCCGTGATGGAAAACCCATCACGATCAGATGATTAGTCCAGGAAAATAAGTATTCTAATACATTACATTCAACTTTCCTATAGGTTAAGCTTATCCCCAAAGTTTAAAATAGGGAATTGTGTGTTTCTAATTACAAGAAGCGCGGATAAAAGTTGATTGAGTGTAAGCATTTAGCTCTGCTGCTCTGCTGCTCTGCTGCTCATGCGCTACTTGAGGTACTGACGGCTGACGGCATTAGGGTGACGGCATTAGGCTGACGGCTGAATGCTTATGATTGAGTTTCTAGTCTAGCCTCAACTGGGATTAGCCTTGCAACCTACTGGGTAAACCGATTTATACGTAGTAGAACGCTTACCAAACCAACTGTAACGATTATCCCGAATCTGCTCGTAAACCTGATCCCCTACCGACTTCACCCCAGGCATTGCCCGATAAGCGGATACAAAGATATTACCCAATGGCAATAGACGCCCAATCTCTTCAGCGGCATCACTTCCTTGCCATCGACAATCATCAGAAGAAGCATCGATCAAAATCATACCCATCTCACACTCGAGAGGTGTTACCCCTAATTTTCCGCAAGCTTCTTTATCCTGCATGGGTATGTAATCAAATAGCTTGCCCTGATCCAGATTTTCTAATAGTTGTACCAGAGTCACACAAAGATTACAGTCGCCATCGTAAATAACGTGATATCCCATTCAGCCTCTTTCCTAAATCCTAGTTTATCTGCCCCAAAATAGCTTATCACCCTATTTTCGACTACTACTGTAGTCCTAAACATTGCGGCTAGAGCCCTGTCAAGTTTGAATTGAAACGTTCACCAAGCGGTGCGCTTACAGTCGGCGAATTTAATTCGACGACTGTAAGCGCACCGGGACGGAATTGCTGCATACGGCGCGCATAAAAAACAAAATTGAGGCTGATAACTTAATTGAACAGACTATTACAACTATAAACCTAACCTCCCTCACCTATACTCAGGAGGTCTGATGCAATGATAATACGATGGCGGCAGTTATTGGTTAGAATAACAATTTGGCTAGCAGCTGAGATCATCCTCAACTTTCTGGGGCTGGACAATCTAGCTGACTACAGCGAGTTCATATACGAGCAGGAGGTTGCCCTATCAAGTCAATACAGGCTTCCAGCCATTGAGAGGCTGCCCCATTTCTAGTAAACCTTGATAGATATTTATAGCCAGTTCCTTGTGAAGATGAAGTGATCAGGGGGTGACGGGTCGAGGGAGTGATCAGCTGTGAGGCATCTACATCATCTAATTTATATATCTAATTTATTGATTTTATTTTAATTTATATATTGAATCGGCTTGCGAAGCAGGCACGCAGAGGAGCAGGGGATAAGGTTAATCGGTATTTCGAGCTTACCTCAATCGCTTACGGGGCGAGATTTTACCCTTTCTTTCCCAGCAGCAGTGTCTTCCGCTACAATTCTTTGAGCTATCTTGGATAAGAATTGTAAAAGAACACTTAGCTAGATGCAAAACGACAACTATTATTTCGGTCAACAAGGTTGACACATGAAACCCCGCATCATTATCTGTGGCTTGGGTCGCACTGGATACAAAATATTCCGCTTACTGAAGCAGCAGGGAGTAGCTGTTGTTGGCATCAGCAACAGAATAATGCCTGGTGACGAAAACAATATTATTATTGGAGACTTGCGGGCTGTTTCTACCCTACTTGCCGCTGGACTCGAACATGCCCAAACCCTAGTTCTCGCCTGTAATGACGATGCTCTCAATCTGGCAATCCTGACTCAGGCACGAGTGATTAATCCACGGATTCGGATCGTTAACCGATTGTTTAATAGCAGCCTAGGTACTCGTTTAGATCAGACCCTACCCGATCATGTCAGCATGAGTGTTTCTTCTCTAGCAGCACCGGTATTTGCCTTCGCAGCAATGGGGAATCGAGCCATTGGGCAACTCAAGCTACACAATCAAACCTGGCCGATACACGAAGAAATTATCACCGAAAGCCACCCTTGGATGGGAACACAGTTGAGTGACCTGTGGGATGAGCGTAGGCGAATGTTGATCTACTACCTACCGATGGACTCGAATTTAGATCTAGTTTCCGCAGTAGCTCAGGGCAAACAGTTACAACCTGGCGATCGCTTAATTATTGGTACTCAGCCTCGGTTTCGTCCTAAACGCCAATCCTGGCTACAGAAACTGCTGAAAGTTTTCACAAACTTACAACAGTTTCAGCATCATGCTCAACCAATGTTAGTAGTGACCCTTTTCCTACTCCTGATAATTTTTACAGCCACATTGACTTATGTGTGTGTCAACTTAGAAACCTCTATTGTTGATGCTCTATATTTTTCTGTGGGTATGATTACGGGTGCTGGTGGTCAAGAAGAAGTAGCAGAAAAGTCCCCGGACACTATTAAGGTATTTACTGCTGTGATGATGTTAGTAGGGGCTGGTGTGATTGGGATTTGCTATGCTCTACTAAACGATTTTGTCTTAGGTACCCGACTCAAACAGTTTTGGGATGCTGCGAGAGTTCCCTACAGAAATCACTACGTTGTATGTGGACTGGGAAATGTAGGAGTCCAAATCCTCTACCAACTTCATGCCCAAGGCCATGAATTGGTGGTCATTGAAAGTAACCCCAACAATCGTTTCCTGAACATTGTTCGTTCTCTTGGTATTGCAGTCATTCACGGAGATGCCAGTTTACCTGCTACACTCACAGCAGCACACATCCAACGAGCAGAAGCCCTCTTAGCAGTTACTAGTGATGATACTGCCAATTTAGAAATTGCTCTAAGTGCCAAAAGTCTAGCTTCGAAATTGTCAGTGGTTGTCCGGAATCAAGACCCCCACTTTTCCCACATGGTACAGCAAGTGTTTGAATTTGAAGCAGTATTGTCTCCCACAGAATTAGCCACTCCTTCTTTTGCAGCTGCGGCATTAGGTGGACAAGTGTTAGGCAATGGTATGATTGGTGATACGCTTTGGGTTGCCTTAGCAACTAAGATTACCACCGAGCATCCCTTCTGTGGACGCCGTGTTAAAGATGCTGCCAGGTCCGCTGACTTTGTACCACTGTATCTAGAAACTAAGTATCAAACGATTCATGGCTGGGATTTATTGGAAATTAACCTAGCCGCTGGTGATCTTTTGTATCTAACTATGCCAGCAGTTGGTTTAGAGCAATTGTGGCGCACAACACCACCTCAAATGATGCTGAGGTGAGTGACAAATGGAACCCATGGCATCTAATGGCATCTAATCTGAACATGATCAACAATGAAGGATGAATGATACAGCCCTAGCTATAGTCTAAGGTTCATCATTCATCACTCATTATTCATGATTACTCGTGCAGGATTAGCGCAGCTAGAAAATACCAACTAGGACAATGGAAGTCATTAAGAAACCAGCCAATATTACAAGGATGCCAGGTAGGTTCAACCAATGTTTAACTTCCTCTGATTCTTGAGGCCACTCTTCTTGCTGCAGTTGCATCTGCCGAATCAGATCGGAAATTGCTTCAGCATCCTTGACATGGTGTAGTGCCTTGGTGTCACCATCAGGGTATTTCACTACGAAGTAAGTGGGAACTTTGATGTGATCCCCTGTAATATCAATCGTATCCACAGCAACCTGCTTCGCTTTTTCCTCAATAGTTTGGGGTTCAGTGGCAATTCTATCCCCTGGGTTAGCTGTTAACTTAACTCCCATTCCCATTGGTGATGCGTAGCTGACCATAGAAACCTCCAGATAGGTCAAAGTTTTTTATTAGGTGCGCTTTCCGCATCTAATTATTAAATTCGCCACGGGTCGCACCTCTGGATTTCATTTTACGTAACTTGGAAAACAATTATTCAGCTTAAGCGCGATATTTTATTTATATTATCAATACTTTAGATTTTTTAGTAATTTAGTTAAGATTGCAGCGGTTTCCTGTAATCAAATGTAATCTAACAAATGTAATCTAGCAATTTTTTATTGAAAATCGCCCTGAGTCGCAATACGGTTCGGTTAAGCTTGAAAAGCATGTAAACTGGTAATTGTCATCAAGGTGCGAAGGGCAAAATGCAACTCAAAGAATTCTCCTTGGTTGTACCGAAGATTGAATCAGGTACAGTACTCAAATGGTGCGCCAGCCCCATCCTCCAGAAATTTATGAGTTAATCGAGGTGAGGGACCCTAAGGTTCAAGCTCACTGGCGGCAGGTATCTAACGGTTACGAACTAAGCGTACGCCAGTCCGTCCAGTGCAGCGTCAGAAAGGTTACGCAAAAGCCCGTGATTGTTGGGTTTCGTGCCTCAACATTATCCCCCCTTTGAGTCAACCTGATGAATTGAGGTCCTCGTAAACCAGTAAATTAACTCTTTTTAACAGCCTTTTATCATTCTCTTGTAGCCAAATATAGTCAGACCAATATGCTTCGGTAAAAGTGATTTTAATTCATAAATTAATTGTTTAATTGACTTTTTTACAGATTTAGCTTGTTCAATTGATTCTAAGAGATGTTCGGCATTGGTAGGATTGGATAATAAATATAGTGTTTCTTGCCAAGAGTTAAATTCATCTAAAGACATTAAAACAGCTTGTTTTCCTTGATCATTACATAATATAGTTGGTTCTACATCAAGAATGACCCGCTCGATTAGTTTATCTAATTGGTGTTTGGCTTGATTACTCGTAATTGCTTTCATTTTTAGCTAGTCAGAGTTACATACACCAGAAATGTAACAGAAATTAACTTTTTTTTGGTCATCCAAACCTACGGGCGATCGCATTATGAGTCCGATTTTGTTATGGTAACTTACAATATAAGAGAAAATCTTAGGGTAACAAGCATGAAAATCAAGGGTTTTGGGTGGTGCGTTCTTCATAATCGTGGGGTGAAGCAGCAGATTGCTTCAAGGAAGGCACCCTACAAGAGGGACGATCGCTACGAGCCAATTGGCATCAGCCTAGTTCTTCACCTAGGGTTTGCTGTGATGCGTGCCGGATGTGTAGAATGCGAACGGTCGCTCCTTCTTGCTCTTCCAATATGGTAAAAAGAATTCGATATGAATTACGTCCCCGACCGTAGAGTAATTGTCGTATTTATTGACTGAAATACTTATTCTCTCTTGCATTAGGACAACGTTTTGGAAATTGCGATAGAGATTCGATTGCTTGTAGCAATCCAGAATACCAAAGGCTAGCCTGGGTAGGAGATGTGACTTGGGATAAACGTAGGAAGGCGCTGTCGGCTTCCGCCTCTGCCACACTGGAAATTTCAAGAGAGTATTTCATGAATCGACTGGCAGGTTATACTGGCGACGCTGCTCTTGGGCAAACTCAGCGAAAGACCGAAATCGACCTGCCTGGAAATCATTCAGTCCTTTTTGAATGACAATCAGCTCGCGGGGCGTGCAANGTATTGGTGGAGTTGCGGTTGACCTACCCTATGGATGGATAGATAAGTGCGAAGACTTCTGTGACTACTTTGACCCTAAAGTTGATGAGTACGAACGGTTAATCACCAACAACCCTATCTTCCGCCGTCGAGTTGAAGGTATCGGTACCATTAGTCGGGATGAAGCCATTAACTGGGGACTTTCTGGCCCAATGCTACGAGGTTCTGGAGTCAAGTGGGACTTACGCAAAGTTGACCACTACGAATGCTACGACGACTTCGATTGGGAAGTACACTGGGAAACCGGGGGTGATTGTTTTGCCCGGTATGTGGTGCGGATTAGGGAAATGCGGGAGTCAGTTAAGATTATCCGTCAAGCCTTAAAAGGACTTCCTGGTGGTCCTTACGAAAACCTAGAAGCCAAGAGGATGGCAGAGGGCCGCAAATCCCAGTGGAACGACTTCGATTATCAGTTCATGGGCAAGAAAATTGCCCCTACCTTCAAGATTCCCAAGGGCGAACACTATGTCCGTCTTGAGTCTGGTAAAGGAGAACTAGGAATTTTCATTATTGGTGATGATAATGTCTTTCCTTGGCGTTGGAAGATTCGTCCAGCCGATTTCAATAACTTACAGATTCTGCCCCATATCCTCACAGGAGTCAAAGTTGCCGATATTATGGCGATTCTCGGTAGTATTGACATCATTATGGGGTCAGTAGACCGTTAAAGTAGCTTAATGCTTTTAGGTAATAGGCTCAATGGCTCTAGGTTTTAGAGTAAGCGGGTTTTGGCAACGTTGATTAGCTCCGCCTCAAGTACGGAAGCTCTCAACTAATCGAGTATTCCTCCTATTCTTTGCTAAGCTAGGAGGAATTTTTGATTTTAGGTGCGCTCTTACCATTAAGAACTAAATTCGCCACGGCTCGCACCTGTTGTAATACTGTGATGTTAAGACAGCATTTAGCTGTCCGGCAAAATTCATCCCACACCTAATTCGCAGCATAGGTGTGGGATAAATTTTGCACAGAGTATGTATGGAATTGCTATAATATATGTACTGATAAACAAAGCCGAAAATGCTGGTTTGTCAGCTATTTAACTAGCGGAAAAATCGAATTTTTGTATTGTTCCGGCGCGGAGGGGCATCCCGTGTCGTCAATAAAGCTTGCCGAGTATCCGAACCGTTGGGTGGAGTTGGCAAGAAGCCCATACTGACCTTACAGGTTCAGTGTGGGAGTATGTCACGGAATTCTAGGAATGTAGCTCCAAAGACTGAAGAGTAAATTGCTGTCTATGAGTGAAAATCCCCCACCTATTAAAGTATTACGTCAGCGCCATGTAGGCTGGGATAAGCCTACCGAGGAAAATCTCAAAACTATTAAAACTATTGAGTTATTATGGAGTAATTTGTTCGAGGCAATTTTTGATCCCACTGAAGATAACTGGTTAGACCATTGGCAAAAGCTATACAAAACGATTTTAGAGCTTTGTTCTGATAACGAAGAGCGCCGCATTACTCTAGTCTACCTAAGCAATGTTAAGGATTTGACAAAAGAAGCTAGGGAATGGAAAATGCTGGTGACTTACCTGGAGAATACTAAAGACTGGGCTAGAAAATCCATTATTAGAGGATCATAAACCGTTAAATAAAATAGTGAAAATAGTGACGCTTCGCATAAGCCACAGGCCCCGTCAAAATTATCCTTGATAAAGTAAAACCTGTAAAGGTGCTAACAGCAAGACCCCTATCCCTTCTACAAACCCTTTCGGGAATACAATTATTATCATATTAAGCGCTCCATTATGGGCTACCGGTAGCCAAGCTTGAGCTTAGTTATTGCTGCGATCGCGTGACTCGCGTAGCGGCTCTTTCAGAGCATCGCAATCTTAATTAATTTGTGAACAAAAACAGGTTGTGATATTCTTCCCCCAACGCCGATCACCCCATCACCCTGTCTAAGCCTCTGGGTAAATTGTTAAGAAGAGTAAACTAGAGAAGTAATATTAAGTCCGGTTAATCACTTCCCAAATAGTTCCTGGATTGTTGGATGTTAGCCCTTTGGCTGATGGGTAATTGACAATTACCCATCAGCCAAAGGGCAAATACTGATTACCCCATAAGGACTATGATGATTATTCAATCGGATGTGATCTAACTATCTCAAGTGCCAGTTTGGTCAGGATTATAGAGCGCGTGAAAGTTTTTCAGACCCTGGAAGGGCAGCAACGTCAAAGTTTGCTGATTTTATTTACTGTTGGTCTACTATTTTGGTCAAGCCTATCGTCTTTGTTGCCAACCCTGCCGCAATATATTCAAGACGTGGGTGGAACCAAGCAACAGGTGGGGCTAGTAATGGGTTGCTTTGCCATTGGTCTGTTGCTGTTTAGAAACCCACTGGGGCGTATGGCAGACCTGCGCGGTCGCAAGCTGGTAGTAATTATTGGTACTAGCGCTGTAGCTCTAGCGCCTTTGGGCTATCTATTTACCCAGTCGATTAGTCTGTTGATGCTGGTTCGAGTGTTTCATGGCATCAGTATTGCGGCGTTTACCATCGGTTATATGGCTCTAGTAACCGATTTGTCCCCTGTTGAGAAGCGGGGTGAGTTAATTGGTTACATGAGTTTGGCAACATCGATTGGTTTAGGTCTCGGACCAGCGCTGGGGGGTTTTCTACAACAAGAGGTTAGCTACACTGTTTTATTCTTAGTGTCTGCGGCTCTAGGTGGGCTGGGTGTGCTGTTAGGGAGTCAGATTCGTGAACCAATTAGGTCTGCTAGACCTGAGCAGGAACAATCAAAATCTTGGTTAAACTCGATTTGGCAGCTATTGGTCAAACTATGGCAGTTGTTAACCAGCCCTGCTCTTGGAATTCCAGCTTTGGTAATGCTGTTGTTCGGTATAGTATTTGGAACAAAAGTTAGCTTTGTCTCTCTGTTTATTCGAGAGACTGGTATTAATCTCAATCCAGGATTGTTTTTCACAGCTGCTGCGATCGCTAGTTTTGTGATTCGTGCATTAACTGGTCAGGCATCTGATCGGTATGGACGAGGACTTTTTATCACCGTTAGTGTGGTTTGCTATATCATCTCAATGTTGATGATTTCCCAGGCTGATACGGAAGTTGGATTTTTACTAGCTGGTTTATTAGAAGGAGCTGGCACTGGATTATTCATACCGATGATGACTGCTTTGATGACTGACCGCTCCTCTGCTGACGAACGGGGTCAGGTATTCGCTGTCTGCATTAGTGGGTTTGATTTAGGGATTGGCCTAGCTGGGCCGATCTTTGGTTATGTCGCCGACCTGTTAGGATATCGAGGAATTTTCTCCTGTAGTGCTGGTATAGCATTTTTGGCACTGATTATCTTTATGACCCAGTCCAACAAAAATTTATCCCGTTCCCTCAGATTCTCCATCGGTCGTGAACGGGATTTATATGCTATAGACACTAGAATGCCTTAGCTTAGTAAACGGGCTAGGAGGGATTCGAACCCCCGACACCGTGGTCCGTAGCCACGTGCTCTAGTCCACTGAGCTACAAGCCCTTAACTGCTGCCACTTTTCTGTGGGTCAACAGTTACTTATCATAACACATAGATCAAAAATTTTGCAATACTCTTGTGGAAATCAATCGCTCGCTATCCCATCTCGATAGTCAAGGTCAAGCTCAGATGGTCGATGTTTCTGGCAAAGCGCTTACCAAACGTCAGGCAGTAGCCGCTGCTCAGGTACGGATGAAAACCACAACCTTCAACACCATCCAAGCTGGTAATGCCCCCAAGGGTGATGTCTTAGGAACCGCTAGGCTGGCTGGGATTATCGCAGCAAAGCAAACTTCTCAACTGATTCCTCTGTGTCATCCCTTGCCCCTACACAAGATCGAAGTTCAAGTCGAACCTGACCCCCAACTACCGGGATATCAGATTCAGGCATCTGTGACTACTAAAGCTGAAACTGGTGTCGAAATGGAAGCACTAACAGCAGTTTCTGTTGCGGCTTTGACCCTTTACGATATGGCCAAAGCGTTGGAAAAGTCTATCGCGATTGAATCGATTCGCCTGTTGAGTAAGACCGGAGGGAAATCCGGCGATTACGAAATCTCAGGCGATTGCTAAGTTAAGGAATGATCTCAAGTTAAGTTGGGTCAGCACTTAGCACTCTCCGCACTCAGCACGCTCAGCACTCAGTTAACCATTACCCTTTCAACAGGAAATCTATGGCTAAGATTAGGTTTCTCGCAAACGTGGCATCAGTTCCACGAGATTACAGGGGGAATTGCCCAAATCGAGTTGCTCTTTGATAATCTGCTCCCAACCTGTCCGACAAGCTCCAGAAGATCCTGGCAGACAAAAGATGTATGTTCCGTTAGCCACACCAGCCAGGGCACGAGATTGGATAGTAGAAGTCTTAATCTCTTGGTAGGAAATCATGCGGAAAATTTCACCAAAGCCCTGGATTTCCTTATCCAGCAGGGGTTGAATCGCTTCTGGTGTACCATCTCGACCTGTAACACCAGTTCCTCCTGTAGTCAACACTACCTGTACCGATTCATCAGCAATCCATCGGGAAACCACCTCACGGATTTTGTAGATGTTGTCTGGAACAATAACCTTTTCCGCTAAGTGATGCCCCGCCTGGGTTAAACTCTCAACCAGCAGCTTACCCGACTTATCCGTGGCTTCGGTACGGGAATCGGACACCGTCATGACTGCAATATTTAAGGGAACAAACTGTTTGGTTCGGATCATCTTCAATCCAACATTAGGTTCTAAAATTAAATTAACTGACTAGGGTTGGTATCAGACCAAGCCGTTACACAACTAAAAACTGACAAATATCTATGCCTCCTCGTTGGCCTCGTAAACCTGACCGACGTGATCCAGCCTACCGTCGTCTAGATGACCGCATGAACTTTGCTGTACATGTGGCAATTTTTGCTGCTTGTAATTCCGGAGTGTGGTTCTTCAAAACTATACAGTATGCTCAATGGACTTGGGCATACTGGTTTACTTGTCTGTGGGGATTGATTTTAGTAGGGCATGGGGTTTATATATTTGCGATCGCAAACTATACCCCCCTGCCTACTCAAGAACCTCCAACCGAATCCCCTCAAGGATGAAATCACCCAAGATAATTGTAGTAATTGATTTTTTCTTGACTGTTGGCGCTTAACTGTTGACGGTTAACTGTTGACGGTTAACTGTTGACGGTTAACTGTTGACGGTTAACTGTTGACGGTTAACAGAAAGCCAGCAAATAAACTCCGGTCTTTTAATACAAGGTGATGAGCAAACTTTTTTGAGGAAAACCTTCAATTCTAAACCTTCAATTCTAAACCTTCAACTTTAAACCTTTAACTTTAAACCTTCCTTAGATATCCCAACATGTAATTAATTAGAAACAGCTAATTACCATGGCTAATCCAACTTCTACAGAAGCAATTGAAACTCTCGCTGCTGAAATTGGCGACAAGGTATATATTGATGTAGCCAAATGGCATCTCTACCTTAGGGATGCCCATCTACATACCACTTTGGCTGAACAATTTTATCCCCTACTAATCGATAACACTAATACAATCACAGAAGACCAGATGATGCCAATCCTGCAAAGCATTCAGGTCAAGCTAGGTGGTGGTAAACGGCAAGTTCCCCTAGCAGATTTGCTACCCATGCAGTGTCAGATGGATCTAATCGATATTCTCGAAGAGTATCAAAGACAGCTGTAGGTGTCTTAAAATAGCAAATTTTCTAATAACTAATCACTAATAACAAAAAATTGGGTAACTTTAACAGCTACCCAAATAATTCTGCTTGTTTTTGGTTCACCAAAACAGCAAAGGTTTTCCTGTGAAGCGTTAGAAACTAGGCAGTTACAGCCTTTTTCGCCACAGCACTTAACTCACCGTTGGCATACTTAGTTGCAAAAACATCGATAGTCGCTTGCTTGATCTTGCTAGCATTACCAGCAGTACCAAAGGCTTCGTAACGCTTCAAGCAAACCTGCTTCATATACTTGATAGAAGGCTTGAGGAAGTGACGGGGGTCAAAGTTAGAAGGATCTTTGGCAGCAGCTTCCCGGATAGCAGCAGTGATAGCCAAGCGGTTGTCGGTGTCAATGTTAACCTTACGAACACCGCTCTTAATACCCTTTTGAATTTCTTCAAGGGGTACACCATAGGTTTCAGGAATAGAACCACCGTACTGGTTGATCATGTCAAGCCACTCTTGAGGCACAGAGGAAGAACCGTGCATCACCAAGTGAGTGTTAGGCAAACGCTTATGAATTTCTTCAATGCGACTAATGGCAAGAATTTCTCCAGTCGGCTTGCGGGTGAACTTGTAAGCACCGTGGCTAGTACCAATAGCTACAGCTAGAGCATCAACTTGGGTGCGCTCAACAAATTCAACTGCTTCGTCGGGGTCGGTCAATAGTTGGTCGCGACTCAGAGTTCCTTCAAATCCGTGACCATCTTCTTTGTCACCTTTACCGGTTTCCAGTGAACCTAGGCAACCCAGTTCCCCTTCAACACTAACACCGATAGCATGGGCAACTTTTACTACTTCGGCAGTAACACTGACGTTGTAATCGAAGCTGGCTGGAGTCTTAGCATCAGCTTCCAAGGAGCCATCCATCATCACACTGGTGAAGCCGTTACGAATTGCCGAATAGCAGGTGGCTGGGCTATTGCCATGGTCTTGGTGCATGGCAATGGGAATATGAGGGTAGGATTCCACCGCTGCTGTGACCAGATGGCGGAGGAAGTTCTCACCTGCATATTTGCGGGCACCACGAGAAGCTTGTAAGATTACCGGACTATCCGCTTCTTCAGCAGCCTGCATGATAGACAGGATTTGTTCCATGTTGTTAACGTTGTATGCTGGAATCCCGTAGCCGTTCTCAGCTGCGTGATCCAACAGTAGCCGCATGGGTACAAGTGCCATATTATATTCCTCCTAACTTTGTTTGTTAGCTATTCCGGCGAGAAGCCTCACGTCTGACACTCCCTAGTGACTCGTGAACAGAATCGCCAGTCCAGACATGTCAATCTAGTTGCTTCTAGACAAGGTTAATTCTTTAGATAATCTTAAGATATTTTGCAGCTTTTATTCAAATTTCTTGATCAGATCATCTAGACAAAGCTGAGTCTATAAAACTTGACAAAAATTACCAAATCTAGAAAATACTCCCCAAGTCCCCCTGGTAAAAATCTGGATAAACAGTAAAGTATAGGTAGTTTTGCTAAGAGTTTTGAGAAGAGCTCCTAAGCTTTCTGATGGGATCAAGAATTTAAGGTTCGTTGGCGAGTGCGGGTTCTGACAAGCCCAGGAAGTATCCCTCTTAAAGCACAGAGGCGGTCAACTGCCCATCTTGTACCTAGTACCTAATACCTACCTAGTACCTAACACCTACCTAGTGCCTCATACCATTAGCCTCATACCTATAATTTGTATCAATAGACATATGCGGCTAACTAACAGTTAGCTAAAAATGGGTCGCCCGGGACTCGAACCCGGAACTAATCGGTTAAAAGCCGAGTACTCTACCATTGAGTTAGCGACCCGGTAAGCTTTTTTGAAACATACCTTTACTAAGAATATCACATTGATAAGGAAATGTCTAGGGAAATTTAGAAAAATTTCGCCGTTAGCCTCACCGATGCCTCACTACTCTCTCCGGGAGCTAAGTGAGTTAAATTTTCCCCAGTGTTAAGAGCGTTACGGGGAGCACTCCAAGGTTCAAGGCAATAAAAGTCCTTGCCTTGAACTGTCCAAAAGACCAACGTCGAGAAAACATCAGTGTAGGTCAATGCGATCGCTAATCCCCTTTCGGGATCAGTAACACTGGCACTCTTATCACTAAGTTGCCCAAACGCTACATCAATTTCATCACAGCTAAAATCAAAATTGCCAGTGAAAGGATGTACTGCTTGAGTTTGCTTCTCCTGATACTCCGATGCAGGAATATCAAACTCGAGTTTAGTTTTGTCAGACGTCAAGAAGTAGGGATGGAAACCTGTGGAAAAGGGCATCGGTTCAGCGGAATGATTAGTATAGCGCTGATCAATGTCTAGGGTGTTGCCCTTTAATCGATAGGTAAAGGTAACTTCGAAGTCAAAGGGATAGACAGAGCGAGTTTGATCATTACTCTTGAGGGTGAGAGTCAACACTGCCATGTCACTCGTTGCACTATCAGTCACCTCCCAAGGCAAATTACGGGCAAAGCCGTGTTGTTTTAGAGTATAGTCTTGGCCAAGGTATGTATAAGTATCATTAACTAAGTTTCCACAGATGGGGAAGAGGATGGGAATGCCACCCCGTACACTCAGATTGGGATCTTTAAAACGTTCAGCATCAAGATAAAAAATCTCCTGACCTTGGATATTCCACCGAGTGACAATGCCACCCCGTTCAGGAACCACTTCTAATCGAGACTGGGCATTGTGGTCAGTGAGAATGTAAGTTTCGTATTGGTCTTGACTGCGTACGATCTCAAACACTGGCTTTTCTCCCTTACGATTTAAAATCAGATTGATCAGTCTATTGAGTGCCTAAGCACTTTTGGTCACAGCAAGAGCCTATTTTTGAGTGACTCTGACTGCGACCGATGGCAGGTTGGCAGATTGGCAGTTTTTTTTTCAAAATTCATGCTTAGTGCCAAGCACGTACAGGGATTAGCTTTCGGCAAAAGAATCCCCAAATCGGCGACCCTTGGCACCCTATGGGGGCCAAGCTACGGGAATGGCCACGGGTGCGCGTTCGCGCTTTCTTGTGGGATGAATTTTGCACAGGGTCTTTTTAAAAATGTTATATTCTATTTACTAGCAAGCAAAGCCGAGAATGCTGGTTTGTTTGCTTACAGCAAAACAAGCCCCACATCTCAGTGCTTCGCTATGAGTGTGGGATGCATTTTGCACAGGTTATGCATGGAATTGCTATAATATATGTACTGATAAACAAAGCCGTTCGCGTAGCGTGGCCTACGGCCTTAAATGCTGGGCAAGTCAGCACAACAGTCTTAAAAAAAAGACCAAGAAAACAGAGCGGCAGGGTTTGAAGTTACCGTAAGATAGGGTCGCCTTAATCAAAAAGTTTTAACCCTTTTATGCATAGCCGACTAACCATAAAGGCGACCCTATCTAAGGTTTCGTCTCTCGGCAGTCCGTTCTTAAAGCCCAGCGCCTCCTAAGCAATAGCCGGATTGGTTGCGTTCGCGGAGCGTGGCCAAAGGCCAAGCCTAAACTAATTCTAAAGAATAAGTTTAGGATCTGTCACTATGTCACAATGATTGGTATTTCAAACCTCTAGACACCTACCAAAATGTTGGCTTCTTGGATCAGAAGGCTTTATCCAGGCCGATGTTAATAAGCAGTAGGATTTATCCTGTTGTATCCTATAAATAGCCAAGTCGGTGAGAAACCTAACAGGTAACAAGACTAAAGGTAACGGCACAGCTCTTTTTGAGCTGAGGTCGTTTCTAGTGTGTTTAAACCACCACAGCAGTATGAGTCAAATCCTACTGTGAACGTTGCTAGTAGCCGGTTTTTAACCGCTTGAGCAACATCCGCTCATAATCCCCTATGTTTCAACTTGGGGTATTTTTGAAATTCTTACTCCATTCTCTGGATAGGAATGCTAGTGGAATCTAAGTTTACAAATAACTATAGAGTAACCATACCCCCAAAAACCATCTCTTAAAGACTACAGCACCATTGCTGGCAAGCAGGAGAAATGGGTTAGGGCTCTGTAGGTTAGTGAATTAAGGGATGTAGCGCCGACCTGAGGGGGTTTCCCCAACTCGCGTTCTGCATCAAGACAATGCATAAAAACAATGTATAAAAAAAGTAATCAATGACATGAGCAGCGTTGATCAACTCAAACTCAAGCTCGCTTCTAATGCATGCCTTACTCTCAAGCAATGAACATAAAAGACTATTAAGCTATTTTAATCTTTAACAAGGAATAGACAAACCCGCTTGATTCCATGTTAAGTTAACCAAAAATGATTTCAAGCCAACCCCTACCCTTTAGGGCTGGGGATACGAGGAGTGAGCTACAATTATTGCTAATCCTTTAAATACTTGGAATCTATTTTTGCTGCTGATGGCGGCTCGACTACTCAAGTAAATGGTATTTTAGTCGCCAGAGCCAACAAACAAAGGATCTGGAGTATTCCTACTCTGGTGGTTCAGGTTTATTATAACCTTCCATTGTATCTCATCATCACAATGATGGAGAGAATCCCGCCAATTATATTCGTGGGAAGTATGTCAAAAGAAAGTTGTTTCTAAAGAAACAGAAAAGCCACGAGCGAGAGTTAGCCACCCTGGCGAGGGATTGCTCGCCAGGGTGGGCGTGGAGCGTATCGGGATTTATCCCGTTACTAAAAGTAGCGACACAGCTAGAAATCAACCTAGCCAAGGTCAGTAGGGCATCTTTGAACGTGCCGCAACGATATGGATTGGAGTCTCTATCCAGGTCATATCGTAAGCGTTGCGAAGAGGCGCGACCCAAGGCGAATCTTATTCGCCATTGGAAAGCGCGCCAAGCGCGGTTTCAAGCCGCGTAGCAACATCAGCTTAGAATCCCCGTGTTTTTAAACCGGGGAGAGTTCAAGCAACCGCTTACTTCACCAGTAAAACGAAGAGTTATCTGCAACAGGAGAAGCCGAATATGCTACACCGCAAGATTTATCAACTCTGCTGCGATGGTCGTGAGGTCTGCGTTTTCTTGCGGGATCAGCAACGTTGGATTGAACACGCCCGCATTGTTGATATCGAGGGAGATTTAGTCACAATTCGTTATGAAACAGACGAAGAGGATGAGATCAGTTCCTGGGAAGAAATGGTCCGCTTGGAAAGCATAGGCTCTGTGAGTCACAAGCTAGCTTCTGTTTTCCGAGGTAATGTTGATCCGATAGTCTCTGATGATTGTCCGGAGGCTGAACAAATTCACCCCCGCTCCCAAGACTTAAATCAGGACTAGATTGTTCATTGTTAATGGACAACTGTTAAGGGCAAATTGATAACTCACAACTAGCTAGCAATTTGCCCTTAACTATTCGTTACTCAAGGGGTTCTATCCGTTCAAAAACTGGACAGTACCCCTCCAGTGTTACTTTAAAACCATAGAGAGCTGAGGCTGGATTCCAGCAGCGCTGGCCTCTTTGGTATAGACAATTACCACAACACTCGATATTAATTGGTATCTTGGCTTTACCCCCTTGTTTGAGTAGTTCTCGTTGTGACAATCCCCGCAAGACCAGTTCTTCTCCTTGCCAGCGGGCTTCTACTAAACCAGTATCAGCGAAATTTTGCCAACGAGGATCCGTTGCGATCGCCCTTGAAAGAGTGATATAGACAAGTGTATCTAATTCATTCAACTCTCCTTCATAGTTCGTTTCCGTTGGTAGAGCTGGTCTGATAAAGGTATCACCAATGGGAAGTTCTACGAGTGTTCCTGCTGCTGGCGTATGGAGGTGATATCGATTTTGTAACTCTTCCAAACCAGCAAGATCACCTAGGTAGGTAGGGGAGCCGTGAACAAAAATCACATGTTGAGGTCGAAGATTATGAATCAACTGGGTGGTGCCCAGACAATCCCCATGTTGAGCCAGCAGATAAGTTTCAACCTTAAGCCATCCGTAGTCATCCATTGGATCCAACGATTTAAGATGTTCCGGTTGCAGGACAACCCAAGAAGGGTTCTCTTGCTGCCAGTACTCCCTCCAATCCATGTTTAAGTCAGTGAGGATAATACAGGGAGATTTACCGATAGCATCTCGCTGCTGGGGATCTAACCGCCGCACCCGAGGACGTACCCGCTCATCCCAAAACAAGGCTTGATGTCGGGCAAAATTTTGTACTGAGGTGGGAAAGTGAGACAGCAGTTCTAAGTAAGCATTACAACCAGCAGCCACCGTTCCATTGACCCAAATATCCAGGTCGCGTCCTGTAAAGTGGTGATGAGAGCGTAGGAGCATGAGGATTTCTTGACCTAGACCTAAGGTAGGCACTGGTAACAGAACTGAGTTATTGGTAGCAATTGCCTGCTCAATACGCTCTACTAGTTGATTTTCTTGTTGCCGCCGATGGGGATGTCGAGCAGTGCCATAACTGCCTTCTACAATTACCACATCCGGCTGTGTCCCCCTGAGTGATTCAAGGGATAATCCCTCCACCAGCCGCGAGTTCGACAGGAAAAAGTCACCGGTGTAAAGCAGTCGGTAAGTTCGATGGTGAGTGGTGTAAGTGAGTAAAAATGCTGCTGCTCCTGGCAAGTGTCCAGCTGGGAACAATTGAGCAGTGAGTCCCTCGCAGAATTCTACAGGGGTAGCCCACGGCAGAGCTTGACAAAATGGGGGAATATCTTCAGGAGGCAGTTCCGGCCAGTTGAGTAGTAATAGTTGAGTCGTTACCTCACTGGCGTAAATTGGTAATTGTGGAAAAGTTTGGTGAAGAGCCAGCAATCCCTGAGTATGGTCTGAGTGAGCGTGGCTACACAGGACTAAATCGGCTGGTGGTATCCCATCGATCTGTAGGGGGGAAATGTCTTCTAATCCACAATCAAGGAGAATGCGGTGTGGCCCCATCTGCACCAACAAACAAACCCCTTCTGCACCATGACCAACACCGTAAGGAAAGCAGGTTAATCGGTCATCCTGATCAGAGGATGCTACTGGGCGTTGATTGCTCATGAGCTTCAACTTAAATTTTAGCTAATCTGGCTCCGTTAACCCACGTCTTACTAATCAGGGAAGGGTGAATGATTAAGCCTTGGAAGAGGCAGACAGCATCGGCGATCGCCAACGGAAAATAAGGTGGAACTATTTTTACTAAGGCTGCATCTTCCTTGAACGGAAAATTCAACGGATTCTTCCCCAGTCAAAACAAACGTGGTAGAGTTGTCACTCCGTAGCAATTTAGAGGGGTTTGTATGCTGGATATACCCTATAGGTCACTCTGGAGTCTATGAAAATCCCACACCCTACCCCTTAGGGTGGGTGTGGGTAGTTCTCAACTAGTTTCCCTTCTTTCGAGGTCAGAGTCAAGAGGGGATAAGGGCTGCCAACAACATCACCACAGTAGGGAGTTAAGTAGGCATGGACTGGCGAAGTTCCTATAACCTCTAAGTGAGGATTTTAATTTTTTGACACTCCCGATCCCTAGAAGGCAGGGGCTTGGGAAAACCCCCGTGAGCCCCCTTACACTCCCCGCTCTAAGGCCTTTGGCCACGCTTCGCGATCGGTCAGCATCTAGACTTTAGCCTCTGCTTTGATGCCAGATGCATGGATTTTTCCAAGGCTAAACGATGAAGGCTTTTTGAAAGCTCAGCAGCTGACCGCTAAAGTAAATACTGGAAGCTTAGTGTGCAGAGCCGTTGCCGTGATAATCGTCTGAATCATAAAATCCGTTCTTAGTCCCAAAAAACAGGCACAAAGCAGTAAAAGCAATTGTTAGTACCACTAAAACCAGTTTTACTTCCATTTTCTTAATAACTCCTCATGGCTGTCAGAAAAAACCGTCACGTTCATTGTAACTCCCTCTTTCGTCGAGAACCTACCTCAATCCCCTGCCTAAGCTGTCACGCACTTAATTTTTGGGTTGAGGCGGATGGGGAGATGGGGAAATGGAGGTGGGGAGAGGGTTTCATGGTTTGTTTCATAAGATGAACAGATTCAATTTAGATGCGTGTTAGCTTAAAAGCCATGGCTACTGTAATATTTTTATATTGCTATATGATTATATTTAATTAATTAGAGCGAGTATGGTATTATTTCTATCAGTGTGTTTGTTGGGGTTTAAACGCGAAAGTGATAGTGAGCTTATAAAAAATGGCAAGTACAAAGTACCAGCTTAGTGAGTACAGCTTAGTGAGTACAGCTTAGGGAGTAGCAGCTTAATGCGATCGCTATCGGTAGTAACTTAGGTAAATTACGCACTATCATAGAAGCTGCTAATCGCGAACCTATACCAAACTCAAGGTTTTTCCCTACCAGACCGTTCTAGTTTGCCTAAAGCTGCACCATTTCAAACCACCACAACCAGATCATCTCAATTACTGCTCTAGCCGGTTGAAGTTTTATATGAAAGAAATCTATAAAATTAAGCGTCGCCAATTACTTAAACTTAGCTCCATCACTCTTGGTAGTAGTGTTTTGGCAGCTTGTAATAATCAAACCTCTACACCATTAACTACAGAAAAAAAAGGTAAATTAGATCAAATAAAATTTGCTTTGGGGTGGAAAGCTGAAGCAGAATACGGTGGTTTTTATCAGGCTGTCGCTACTGGCATTTATCAAAATTATGACCTAGATGTTATTATACAACCAACAGGTCCTCAGAGCAATCCCACCCAATTATTACTGGGGGGAGTAGTTGATTTAAGTATGGGACAGGCTGTTGATGCTATTAGAGCAGTGCAACAAGGCATTCCCAAAATTACTGTAGCAAGTATCTTCCAAAAAGAAATACGAATTCTATTGGCTCATCCAGGGGTAGGCAATGACTCTCTGGCACAATTAAAAGGTAAACCAATTTTTATGGCTCCTGGAGCTATCACAACCTATTGGCCCCTACTCAAGGCAAAATACGGTTTTACAGATGACCAGAAACGCCCCTACAACTTCAATGTTAGCCCTTTTTTAGTAGATAAAAATTCAGCCCAACAGGGGATTTTGACCTCTGAACCATACATTATAGAAAAAGAAGGAGGCTTTAAGCCCAATATATTATCCTTAGCAGAGGCTGGTTATAATCCCTATACTTTCACCATTGAAACCACGAAGAAACTCGTTGAAACTAACCCCGATCTGGTGCAGCGATTTGTTGATGCATCAATCAAAGGATGGTATAGCTATCTAGAGAATCCCGAACCAGCCAATGAGCTGATCAAAAAAGATAATCCAGAGATGAAGGATGACCTCATTGCCTATGGTCTGGATAAGCTTAAAGACTATGGTATTATCATCTCTGGCGATGCCGAAAAACTTGGCATTGGGGCAATGACCGATGAACGTTGGGAAAGTTTGTTCAATGAGTTAGTTACGGTTGGTGTACTTGATGCAAAGACTGATTACAAACAAGCCTACACCTTGGAATTTGTCAATAAAGGAGTAGATTTTTATAAAAAAAATTAGTTAACATTATATATGAGTTATATACATGTTAATATCCAAGTTAATTAGATATTGTTATTATACATTAATTTATATCTAGTCTTGCCAAGCCAGATTGATAAGTTCAAATATTAACCGATTCTTAAGCAATGATTATACCTCTTGCAAAAGTATTTTTATGATACTGTTTTTATAAATTTTTTTCCGCTGTTACCTGTTACTTCCGACTTCTGCAAGAAGTCTATTGCTACTAACTGACAATAGATGAACCAAAAACCAGCTATTTCTCTTACCCATGTCAACAAAACTTTTGACAATGGTACTGTAGCGCTAAAAGACCTAAATCTCAACATCAATAAGTCCGAATTCATCAGTCTGGTAGGACCATCGGGATGTGGCAAGAGTACCCTGCTACGCATCATTGCTGGACTAAGCACTATGAGTTCGGGAAACATAGAATGGAGCGATCGCGCCCACCAAAAGGAGATAGCTTTTGTCTTCCAAGAAGCAGCACTAATGCCTTGGGCAACGGTAATGGGAAATGTTCGTTTGCCTCTTAAATTGGCTGGGGTCTCTAAAAAAGTGGCTGATAATGCTATTAAAGAAGCGCTCCAATTAGTTGGACTGGAAAGTTTTGCCCAATCCTATCCCCGTCAACTCTCCGGTGGCATGAAAATGCGAGTCTCTATTGCCAGAGCTCTTGTTACTTCTCCCAAGGTATTGCTGATGGATGAGCCCTTTGGAGCCTTGGATGATATCACCCGGACTAAGCTGAACCTGGAGTTACTTGATTTGTGGAGTAAGAAACACTGGACTGTGGTTTTTGTGACTCACAATATTTATGAAGCCGTATATCTATCCAATCGGGTGGTAGTAATGGCAGCTCGTCCAGGTCGAGTAGTGGCGGATATAACTATTGATGAACCATCACCACGTAACGAACAGTTTCGTACATCCTTAGTTTATACAAAATATTGTCAGAAGGTGGCTGAGCAGTTGTCAAAAGGGATGAATTATGAGTGATAATTTATAAATTATTATTTAGACATAACTGATAAATTATGATTATCAAAAATATGACTATAAATTTTACAGCTATAATTTTACAGCTATATTAAACGGTATATAATAATTTTATTTATGAAAAAAAATAAAGCATTCGTTCTGGCAAAGCTAAAATTGAAACGTTTGCTATCTATCGATATTATAGCCCCTGTGGCAGTGGGAATCCTGGTGTTGATGGTGTGGGATATCTCTGTTCGAGTGACTAGTACGCCATCCTATATATTACCAGGTCCTTTGCTGATTATCAAGGTATTAATTAGGGACTGGAACAGTTTATTTCAGCCATTGCTGATCACCATAAAAATCACTGTAGCGGCCTTTATAACAGCAGCAGTTTCAGGCTTGCTAATTGCCATGTTAATGGCTCAGAGTAAGTGGATTGAAAAAAGCTTATATCCCTATGCAGTCGTTCTGCAAACAATGCCTATTGCTGCGATCGCGCCTTTAATTATTATTTGGCTGAGGAACAATACCTTTGCTGCTTTGGTAATTTGTGCTTGGATTGTAGCATTCTTCCCGATTATTTCTAATACGACTTTTGGTTTAAATAGTATCGATTCCAACTTAAGTGACCTGTTCCGGCTTTACAAAGCATCTCGCTGGCAGACAATGCTGTATCTGCGATTACCAAGTGCTTTACCCTATTTTTTAGCTGCATTACGTATCAGTGGTGGATTAGCCTTAATCGGAGCAATAGTAGCTGAGTTTGTTGCCGGTACAGGCGGTGCTAATTCAGGAATTGCTTATCAAATGCTAATTGCTGGCTACAATCTCGAAATTCCCCGGATGTTTGCTGCTTTGTTTATGATTAGTAGTCTAGGTATTTTGATTTTTGTACTCTTGACCACCTTATCCAACTTGGTTCTGGGGCAATGGCATGAAAGTTCTATCACCAGAGATAATTGATATGATAATTAATAGTGATAATTAATAGGCAACCAGCTATGAACCTTAATCTTTTCAGTGATTTAATTTCGATAGAGTCAGAAAACTATGCCTGAGAAAAATAAACCCCTAGTCAGCATTATTATTCCAGCATACCAAGCCCAAAATACAATCGCGCAAGCTATCAAAAGCCTTATAGCACAGACCTATTCAAACTGGGAGGTGGCGATCGGTTCGGACGATGGAGTAGACTACTTATCCTTACTATCTCGCCAAGGAATTAACGATCCACGATTGAAACAAGCATTTACAGGAGGGTGTGGCAGTGGAGACGGTCCCGCCCGCAACACGGCGGTAGCAATTTCTACTGGGGAGGTGATTGCCAACCTAGATGCTGATGATGCCTATGAAGCAAACCGTCTAGCAGAAATGGTTCCTCTGGCCATGACCTATGGTGCTGCAATCGACAACACTGGCGTGTACAACACTGACCTAATTATGTACAAGTGTCCCTTCCGCGATCGCACCACGGTTACCTTTGCTACGGCGGACGACATCCTCAAACCTCGTGTGCCTTTTTTCCCAGTTTTCCGCCGGAAATTTTTGGGTCGAGGTTGGACTAAAGTTCCCTTTGCTGCGGACGTTATGTTCAATCTTGAGCTGTTAAGCCGAGTTGGAAAGATAGCAATCCATCCTCAGCCCCTTTACCAATACTACAAGCGTGAGAATTCTATGACGCAATCAGCGACAGCTTTTGAAAGTGCCGAACTAGCCTATCATAAAATTTTGGCACTGCTGGATGCTGGGGAACTTGATCTTACTGAAGATATCCGCAGCGCAGCCATAGAGGAGTTCTCCCAAAATCTACGCCTCAATCGTGTGTTCCGTCAGTATATGCAGTCGGGAAGCTGCCAAAATCTTGAGGAATTTCTCGATATGACTGAGAACGGACATGCTGACTGGCTCAAGTCTGAATTGGAAATGGAACAATTGTAATTTATCAATTCCTAATTCTCAATGCAATGGGAAAGCTTGACAAACCCAGACGCAATCGCGAAAAATATCCTATCTTTTAATATGATTTTATAGTTAAGATGGTTCAGGAATTTTTCCATAACTTTATCAGTAATTGTATCAGTCATTATGGATAAAACGGAACCATCCCTTTTCCCCATCAAGTTCAGGTGCCATCCCCTTAAACATTTCTGCCACCCCAACTCACTGAGAAAGTGACTATGGTGAAAAATACGGTTAAAAATACAGAGGCGATCGCCCCGCCAGCTATTTAAGTAAATATACTAAATATATTGACCACCATCCAGCGTAATCGTGCTACCCGTTAGAAAATCTTGTTCGAGTAAAAACAGGGCGCTGTCCGTTACTACTTTGGTATTTCCAGGGATGTTTAATGGAATAAACTTACGGGCATAATTTTCCATAAAAGCTTGAGGGTCTGGGTCACCTGGAGGTTCGAGAATTTGTCCCAGCGCTAAACCATTTACTGTAATGCGGGGGGCTAATTCCAATGCCATAATTTTTGTCATATCCCACAATCCCCGTTTAGTAATTCGATAGGCAAAATGGTTAGTATCTGGCTTGGCAATACCAGCATCGTTAATATTAATAATTTTGCCATTCCTATTTTGGGGAAGTTGCTTGGCAAACTCTTGACTGAGTTGGAAGGGGGCACGAAGGTTAATGGCAAAAATTTTATCCCACAAAGCGACATCAGTCTGGGCAAATAGATCTTCTTCTGGGAAGATAGAAGCGCTATTAATCAGGATGTCGATTTTTCCAAAGGTTTCAACTGCTTGAGGGATAATAGTGTCTGTGGCCACGGGGTCGGCGAGATTAGCGGAGTAGGTAATAGCTCGCACTCCCAAGGACTCTGCTTCGGCTTTGACTTCAGCAGCTGCATCAGCAGAGCGTCCGTAATGAATAAAGACATCGCACCCAGCTTTAGCAAGAGCGATAACAAGAGCACGCCCTACCCGAATGCCACCCCCAGTTATAAGGGCCACTTTTCCCCTTAAGTCCATTGTGTTACTTAGATGATTTCTATTATCAAACCAGAAAACAAGCTTTCTGACCAAAAACAGGAGACCACAAGCCCCAAGTTTCTAATTTACCTTCCGCACTGTGAAGTGCATAAGGTATATCATGAGTAAGTTAACACAAACAAGGAGGTAAAGCAAGCATGTTGGTACTGGCATACAAGGCTGTAGTCAAAAAAACTCAAGCTAAAGCAATAGATGAAGCTATTCGGACATCTCAATTTGTGCGCAATAAAGTACTTAGATACTGGCTCGACCATCCCGGTGTTCCTAAGAAAAAGCAACACCGCGTACAATACTCGATTAGGTAGTGAATATGGGTTTTCCAAATACCTGAACAGTCATAATACAGCCGAGAAAGATATTAAAGGCTCCCAACGCAAAATTTACAAAAAGAAGAAGGGGTTATCGGGTACGAAAAAAGCTCGTGAAGTTTATGGTCCCAAGCATGATTGAGTAACAATAAAAAGGAATGAACACACCAAGAGACGCTTCCCGTAACGGCGTTGCCAGAAACGTGCTTGAAACTAGAATCCCCAGCCTTCTAGGCATGGGGAGTCTCAAAAACCCCCATACAATAGAACAGGTAATGGGTTAACCCACTTTGGGAAGGGTGAATCTTCTCGTCAATGCAACATAAGTGATAATCAGTCCCATTGAGGCGTGGTCTAAAGCTGCTGTGTCAACCGATGAAGGTCGATGGTCTATAACTCTGGAAAATTGGTAACCACAAAGCTTTCATTGAGCGCGATCGCTCTTGGCAGTAACCTGGGTGACTCTCGTGCCATTCTAGAAGCTGCCCTCAGAAAACTCGACCAAACCCTAGGCGTTACCGTAAAATTCTGTTCTAGTTGGTATAAAACTGCACCAGTTGGACCGCCACAAGCTGATTATATCAATGGTTGTGCCCTTTTGGAAGTGCAACTAAGTCCCCAGAAAATGCTAGAGACTCTGCTAGGAATTGAACAAGAGTTTGGTAGAGTCCGTCAGGAACATTGGGGACCACGAACCCTAGACCTAGATTTACTTTTATTTGATGATTTGATTCTACAGACACCTGAGCTCCAAATCCCTCACCCGCGTATGAGACAGAGAGCTTTTGTGCTAGTGCCCTTGGTAGAAATTGCTCCTGATTGGGTAGAACCAGTCTCGGGACAGAGTATTTTTCAACTGGTTCAAAAGCTAGACTGTTCTGGAGTTGAGTTGTTGTCTGATACTTCGCTAGTAGGTTTTACCAAGTAATTGCCTTTGCAGATAATCCTCAATCAACACGCGAGTATAGGTATTGAGGGGATACTCCATTGCCTTTTGGGGAGTAACCCATACCCATTCCTCAATTTCTTCGTTGGGCGTTATCGTTTCGCTAGCAGAGAATGCATAGTAGTTGACCATAATGAAATGGGCTTCTCGGACAAAGTTAGAGTCTAGCACCGCTTCTTGTAACAACCCAAAGCTCACTTGGGTTAACTCTAGACCAACTTCTTCTCGAAACTCCCTTAGAAGTGCCGATTCTAGGGTTTCGCCCCATTCTACTTTACCTCCCGGTACACCCCATAAACCCTTCCACTTAGTAGTTTTTACAATTAACACTCTTCTACTAGGATTGACAACAAGTGCCCCTACAGTAGTCAAGGGAAACTGCTTCTGCACGGATACTGGTTTGATTGTGGTTTTATTTGGTGTGCTTTTATTTGGCATCGCTTTGCTTAGCTGATCCTTCCCCAGTCTTATGTAACACATCGATAGATTTTAAATTAGTTTCCTATTACCAGAAAACCTGGATTGCTTATGGCTAAAATTGTCTCATACTTTTAACTATTCAACGTGATTTCGATAGAACTCAGGTGTCGGTAGATTTAAGTAACTTCGAGCCAGAAGCCATGATTCATTATCATTGATAAAATCAATTTTTTCGGATAATCTAATAAGCTATTTAACGACGTTAAATTCTGTATTATAACCAATAATTATGAATTCTTATCCTGACTCCTGACTACTGTCTCATGGATTGGAGTCAAAACTTCTGAATTTCTGTCATCGAACTCAGGTTAAGATCATATTCATCACACCAATACCGCCAACTACTAGGGAAATAACAGAAATCCCTGACAACATAAGCGCTTACGGTAGGTGATTAACTGCCGATTGTTAATTTCGGGAGTCACTTCAGTAATAGTCCGGACTTGGTTAGCGATCGCTTTAGCATCTCCCCAAACTAACGTCTTAGTTGACACTCCCCGTCTATGGGCGAGCAGGGAGTGTCAACTAAGACATTAGTTTGTTGGGAGAGGGGTTGCTATGGGACGTCGCTCAATGACCTGGTCGATTAAACCATAGTCCTTAGCCTCAGTCGCTGACATAAAGAAATCCCGCTCGGTATCCTCCTGAATCCTTTCCAGTGGCTGACCGGTATGTTCTGCTAAATACTTGTTTAGCTGCTGCTTGTGGTACAGGATTTCTTTTGCTTGGATTTCTATATCGCTTGCCTGTCCCTGTGCTCCTCCCAGTGGCTGATGAATCATAATCCGGGAGTGAGGCAAGCTCATGCGTTTACCCTTAGCACCAGCACTGAGTAAGAAAGCCCCCATACTAGCTGCTAGTCCAACACAGATAGTGCATACGTCCGGAGCAACTTGATTCATCGTATCGAAAATGCCCATGCCCGCAGTCACTGAACCGCCAGGAGAGTTGATGTACAGGTAAATATCTTTTTCCTGGTCATCGGCTTCTAGAAAGAGTAATTGGGCAACCACTAAGTTAGCTAAGTCAGAATCAACCTGTTGTCCGAGGAATACAATGCGCTCTCGCAACAAACGAGAGTAAATGTCAAAGGCACGTTCGCCACGACCGGATTGCTCGATAACTGTAGGAATCATAAAAAATAAGCGTGAAATTTGCAAACCCCGTGTATGGGCGACTGGGGAGGAAAAACAAAGGAAAAGGGCGGTTAAAACCGTCTTGGAGCTAATGTGGGGAGAACAGATGCAGTTCATACCCGTTCCTGTTAACAGCCTTCATAGCCTATCGAAGCAGAACCTCATGTTTGCCTCGCGGCTTGTTATCGGTAGGTACTATCCTGTCAGAATGTAGAATGGCACTGTCTTACCCCTTGTAGGACTGTTTAAGGATCTGGTTAATCAGCTTCGGACTGTCATTCCATCCTAAGGTAGGAACTTTCACCCTTGCAGATAACCTAGACTTCCCATAACCTACAGCAGGTCTTAGGCTGGTCAGCTATCTTCCATGACTAGGCTAGGGAGTCCTGTCTAGGCAAGAGTGGGGTACTGACCCAAGGTGGCTGCTAGATTGGTTTTTCTTTACATTGTAGCGACTAGCAAACTGTTGCTTTGGTTCTAATCTCGGCTACCCCTAATCTATTAAATTACACAGAATGATTTAGAATCAACCCTTTGCACTGTGCCAGTCACTGAGGCGGAACATATAACTTGGCACTTATATGGTTGCTTAAATAAACTGGTAGAGTTAATTCCCTTCACGGGTGTATCAATTTTTAGAAAGTTCGTATCTCAGTCAAGTAGCATCGTTTCCGATTGTTTCACCAAGACTAAATATTAGGAATGAGGAGTGTGGCTCGTGTTTAAGAAAGTTTTTCAGGCGCTTACTATCACAATATTGCTTAACTTACTAGTCTATCTTAGTCCACCAGATCCTCAACAGTCTGATGGTTTACCACAGTTACAGGAAACCCCAAAAGTTTTATCAACTTTACTATAGCACCACCAGACATGATTGATTAGTCATTAGTCATTAAACTTTCGAGGTCTTAATTAGTTCCATCTATAGATGGAACTAAGAAACTTGTAGACTAATGACTCAATCATCCAAGGGCAATCGGAGTCATGGATTAAGTTAATCCCCAGGAAAACCCAATCTAAGTGACATACTCCTACACTAACTCTGCTCTTACAGAGCCGCTCCGCGAACGAGTGAGCGTGTAGGCTTCTTGCCAACTCCACCCAACGGTATCGGCTTTCGCCGACGCTGCGCGAACGGATACGTAGGCTTGCTTTATTAACGACACGGTCAGAAGTTACCGCTTAAAGAGGGTCGCCTTTATGGTTAGTCGGCTATGCATAAAAGAGGTGCGACCCGTGGCGAATTTAATTCGCCAACGGAAAGCGCACCTTTGGTTAAAACTTTATGATTAAGGCGACCCTGTCTTGATGCAGTCGCTCATGGGGGAAACCCCCTTTGGCCGACTGCATCGCTCTGATCAGGTTTCGTCTCCGGGATGCCCCTCCGCGCCGGAACAATACAATAAGTTCTATTTTTAAGGAACGTAGGTGTCTGACTTGCCCAGCATTTAAGGCCTTTGGCCACGCTTCGCGAACGGCTTTGTTTATCAGTAAATATATTATAGCAATTTTATAATACCCTGTGCAAAAGAAGCCCCACACCTAATGCTATGCATTAGGTGTGGGGCTTCTTTTGCCGGACAGCTAAAAATATGCACGAAACTGTATTTTACTGGTGTTCGGTATCCGTGGCAGATCCATGCGTTTTAGCGGTGCGACCCGTGGCGAATTTAATTCTTAATAGGTCAAGCGCACCGGCGAGGTTTTTCGCGCTTCGTGTACTAGCATGCGCATTACGCTCGTTATTAAATAGGGCAGTACCGACGAATCCTGCCTGTGCGCTTTCTACACACTTAAACATATTATACACTAAAAGTCCCCCGCTTATGGGCGTTAGCGTAGCGTGGCCAAACGCGCCCCGCGTGGCCTTTTGGCCAAGGCCAGGCTTGAAACCCAAAATTTTGGTCAAATTCCACACCCACCCATTGCTGAGCCATGAAATTTAGTCTTTTAATAGAACACCTGGGTAATACAGCGTCTTTGTGCCATAGCCTGAATAGCGATACAGAGCTTAACCCTGAAATTACCGGAGTTGCTCCCATCGATAAAGCCACCCCAGGCACTCTCAGTTATATTGAGGGACCCAAGTTTGCCCACATGGTAGAAAAAACCCAGGCGAGTGCCTTAATTTTGTCTCTGGATGAAGCATTACAGGCAAAAGCGACAGAAAGAGGTATTGCTTGGGTAGGGACATCTGAACCGAGATTGCTATTTGCTCATGCGATCGCATGTTTCTATCAACCTTTTCAACCAGAACCAGTCATCCACCCCAGTGCAGTGATTGACCCAGATGCTCAGTTAGGAAATGATGTCTATATTGGACCCAACGTCGTAATTTTAGCAGGGGTAAAGATTGGCAATCAGGTTTGTATCCATCCTAATGTAGTAATATATCCTGAAGTAGACATAGGCGATCGCACTGTCTTACATGCCAACTGCACTATTCATGAACGGAGCCACATTGGTAACGATTGTGTGATTCATAGTGGTGCAGTCATTGGTGCTGAAGGGTTTGGCTTTGTTCCAACCCCCCAAGGGTGGTATAAAATGCAACAGTCTGGCTACACGGTCTTAGAAGATGGGGTGGAAGTTGGCTGTAACAGCACTATTGACCGTCCAGCGGTTGGGGAAACCCGCATTGGACGCAACACTAAATTAGATAATTTGGTACATATTGGTCACGGCTCCGAGGTGGGACAAAACTGTGCCTTGGCAGCCCAAGTCGGATTATCTGGAGGAGTGAAAGTGGGTAATCAAGTGCTGCTGGCGGGTCAGGTAGGAATTGCGAATCAAGTGAATGTTGGGGATGGAGCAATTGTGACCGCTAAATCTGGAATCCACAAAGATGTAGAACCCGGAAGTGTAGTGTCTGGCTATCCTGCTATTTCCAACAAACTCTGGCTAAAAATATCTGCCATCTACAATCGGCTTCCAGAAATGTATAAAATCTTGAAGCAACTTGAGCGAAACTTTAACTATAAAAAATAAATAGGAAAACTTTAAAAAAGCTGAACAATCTTTGCTGTTCCTTTTGCTCTGATTTTGGAACAGTAAGGAATTAACCTGAATTGAACAGATTCCTTGACAAAATATTGACATTGGAAGCTTAGTGACAAATCAAAACTATAATTTTAATTTTTCAAGGTTATAGTTAATCGTTTCTTCTCGGAAACTTAATGAATAAATATCCAAATATAAATATCTTGTAAAGATTACCTAGATACATTGACTTTTAAGGAAACAACCGTGTAAAAATTTACACAATACGTTCATTAGTCATTAGACGATCATCAAACTGATCAGATTAATCAGGGTGTTCATACGGTTGGTGCTCATGTCAAAAGTTAAGATTGCCTCTGATTTTTCTGGAATCATCGTCGTTTCAACCTTTAGCGTTCTAGAAAAATTAATTTTATGTCCACGTCTCAAATGCCAAAACAGTCCACTTTAAGAAAAGACATCAACTATCTGGTTGACTCGTCTAGTTTTTCTAGTGCTGAGCAACCAGTTAAACTAGTTAATGGTGGCTTTGAAGAAGGACTTAAAGGCTGGCAAAAGTTAGGACCAGGTGGGATCAAAAGAGCTAGTTTTGGCATTACTCCAACAGAGGGAGAAAAGCAGCTTTTACTAAGAACTAGCAATAAGGAAGTCACCAGAACAGGCCAGCCAAAAGCCCCATCAGCCTCTAAACTAGAGGAGTTTTTATACCTGTCCACAGGAACTCTCGATTGTATTGCCCAGAAAATTTTAGACACCGTTGGCATATGTGGTACTTCTAGCAAGGTAGTCAGAGGTGCTGCTATCCAACAAATGATTACCCCTGGTGTTGGTGATAGCTTAACCTTTGATTGGAATTTTTTCACCAATGAAGACGTGGGAGATGAGGCTATTGTTGCCGACTTCGCTTTCTTCTGCCTTAGTTCTCCCAAGTCCCAAATTGTCTATGAACTAGCTAACCCAATCCTAGGGGTCTTTAGTCAAGCACCGAACAACTTTTACAACCAAACCGGATTTAAAGCATTTACTCATACCTTCACTACTGCTGGAACCTACAGCCTAGGCTTTGGTGTTGTGAATGAATTGAGTAATCAAACTCAGTCTGGACTCATCATTGACAATGTTCAGCTAACCAGCCCTACTGTTGATGATCCGGCTTCAGTACTCAGCCTACTTTCAGTAGCCTCCTTCAAGGATGCTTAAATAGGACTTAGGCACTCAAGCTATATGTACAGCTATATCTAGAAATGAGTTGATTTGGTTAAACTCTATCTATATAAATTAGACCAGAGATATTACACCAGAGATTAGACCTCCTCAGGGCATAAATCTTGTTAAAGCTTAATCGTACGTGGGAAATCAACTCAGAAAGAAGTAGACATTAACTCATCCAGACGAGCCAGTACTTCCTGGCTATGAATTGCTGGTATCACACCAAGGAATATTTCCCGTAGAATGCCTTCTGGATCAATGATATAGGTATGGCGTAGGGACATAATACCTAACCAAGAACCATAAGCCTTGCTGACAGAGCCATCGGTGTCAGCTAAAAGTGGGAAATGTAAACCCTCTGAGTCACAAAACTCCGCGTGAGAATCGACATCATCCACGCTCACCCCTAGGATCTGCGCATTTCTCTCCATATATTTGGGCAAATCTTGCTGAAATCTGTTAGCTTCCAAGGTGCAACCACTAGTAAAGTCTTTGGGGTAGAAATAGAGTACGACCCATTTACCCTGATAATCGGACAGGGACACCTTACCCTTACCAGTATTGGTTGGTAAGGTGAACT
Source organism: Moorena sp. SIO4A1 (assembly GCF_010672065.1). Taxonomy (NCBI): domain Bacteria; kingdom Bacillati; phylum Cyanobacteriota; class Cyanophyceae; order Coleofasciculales; family Coleofasciculaceae; genus Moorena; species Moorena sp. SIO4A1. The sequence continues at coordinate 226,796 of NZ_JAAHHX010000008.1, forward strand.
CGGGTGCGGGTTTATTGAGAGGAGGTTGTTTGCCACCGAGAGCATGGGCAGGGTTGGGAAAATTTATCCAAGCTAGCAAAACGATAAAGCTAGCCAACAGACTGCTGAGAAATGCGCGACGAGAGATCATGATGAAAACAGGAAATTATGCTTCACATAAGTTTACATCATTGATGAACTAAGACTTTATAAACAATTCATCTCGGTTGGCTATGCAGATAATTGACATTTAGCCAATAATTTGTTACATTTTTTAATATAAACGGGCTACACAGAGTAAATTAGCGGAGCAAAGAACCATGTCCAATCAAGAGTCTAACGAAGCCAAGTTCGGTTTCACCCCTAAAGCAGAAAACTTAAATGGTCGTCTAGCTATGATCGGCTTCATCGCTGCTTTAGTCACAGAATATATTACTGGTCAAGGTGTACTACACTTCTTGGGCTTAATGTAGTTCCCAATAGTTAGTTAAATTTGTCAATCTCAATAAATAGCTGGAGTTCTAGTGTTGAACTCCAGCTTTCTTATGTGTTTTTAGCTGATTCCATAGTTTTTCCTACGGAGTGTCAGCTAAAATATGAAAACGGTGCGACCCCGTAATTTAATTCTTCAAAGGTCAAGCGCACCGGAACTAATTTCTGGATAGGAATTGGGGTAAGGAATGTGATATAATGTCTGTTTGAATACTTATGATGTTTGGTTGATAGCCAATTGAAAATTGAAAATTAAAAATTGTTAGGAGTCAATTTACAATTAACATGCATGGCACCAACCTTATTATATGTGATTAACCAGACTTCATATGAATCCCTATTCCCCACCCACTAGATGCAACGATAACAGAAAACCCTGATTGCTATCAAGCAGCAGGGTTTTCTATCGGATATATTCCTTGAGAATGCTATTGCGATTTGGATGGCGTAGTTTGCGAAGAGCTTTGGCTTCAATTTGCCGAATCCGTTCCCGCGTCACGTTGAAGATTTGGCCGATTTCTTCCAAAGTCTTCATCCGTCCATCATCTAATCCATAGCGTAGACGCAGTACGTCACGTTCCCGGGGACTCAGGGTATCAAGGACACTTTCTAGGTCTTCCCGGAGTAGATTTTTGGAAACCTGATCTTCTGGGGTTTCACCATCGGCTTCAATAAAGTCTCCCAAGCGGGAGTCTTCTTCTTTACCAATAGGTGTTTCTAAGGAGATGGGAAGTTGGGCTGATTTGGCAATGAATCGCAACTTCTCGATGGTCATTTCCATCCGATCTGCAATTTCCTCTTCTGTGGGCTTGCGACCCATTTCTTGAGAAAGGAGTTTAGTGGTTTTCTTGATCCGCGAGATGGTTTCATAAAGGTGAACGGGTAAGCGGATAGTCCGGGACTGGTCAGCAATGGCACGAGTAATAGCTTGACGAATCCACCAGGTAGCATAGGTGGAAAACTTGTAGCCTTTTTCGTGGTCAAATTTTTCCGCAGCCCGGATTAAACCTAGAGAACCTTCTTGAATCAAGTCTTGGAATGAGAGTCCTCGATTCATATATTTTTTGGCGATGGAAACCACCAAACGGAGGTTAGACTGCACCATTTTTTCCTTAGCCCGCCGACCGACGTGTAAGCGGTAACGGAAAGCTGGCAGCTCCATATCGACCTCTGTTGCCCATTCCCGATCTCCAGGTTCCCGCTCTAACTGTTCAGACAAGCGCTCCCGCACTCGTTCTAATTCCAACAAATCAGCAATTTTACGGGCTAATTCAATTTCTTCATCAGCTCTGAGTAGACGAATCCTGCCAATTTCCTGCAAATAGAGGCGAATTGAATCTTCTGTATAGTGCTTCTTTTTGCTTTGGGTTCGGCGACGGTTAGATCGCCCCTTACCAGGCTTAGTATTTTCCTCATCCGGTTGAGCGTCCACCAAATCATCTCGGTTCACGTCATCCTCAATCAAGACTTCTAAATCGCTCTGAGGTTGAGCGATTGTTGCGAGTAATTCATTTGCCTGGGTCATGTTTTTTCCTCATGCTCCTTCAGTTTCAGACCAGTAGATGATGTCCGTTGATCTACTTAAGATAGCTTAGTCAGTGAGAACCTTGTTTGTTGCACCCTATGGTGGGTCAATCGCTTCAGCGGTAGGAATTAGATCGACTCTATTTCCTTGGACTTAACTTGCAGTGAATCTACTATCCATTTAAGTGTTAATACTGAATTTTGGGAAGACTTTTTGATTGTAGCCTTATTTACAAAATTTTGCTCTAGTGTTTATCTGAAAAATTTAGCTTATTTATCTAGTCAAAAGCTTTGAGAAAGTGTAGCAATCATTACCCACTTTCCCTTATGCCTATAATATAGTCACTATTTTAGTACTAATGTTCTATAAAACCCAACAGTTGGACTTCACTAGGTTAATTAACTTGTCCTGTATGATAACCATTGACAAGCTCTGGCTCTAGGTAATGATTATTTTGCATTACTCTTGTAACACATAACCCTAGCCAATGTAGTAACACGCTAAGTGAAAGTACTGCCAAGTAAGTTTATTTAACCAGCTCCTAATTCGGTATTCCTCCGTAAGGGAATGGTGAACCAGGGCATCGGAAATACTCCAGAGAAAGACGATAGGAACATTGCGTAGGGGAAGCAAGTCTCCTAGTCCGATGGAGCTTTCGGTTGATCATTATTTTAATTTCTAATTTTAATTTTTACAGTTTGCTCATTGTTTTTAAAATTGATCAGATTAGCTGAGCACTACATATAGCGTTAAACTGGATAGTCTACTCTATATGAAGTATATAGAGGAGGTAATTGGATCAAGTAGTTCACTTCACTACAGGAGTAATGAGATGGAAAACCGGTTGCGTCTAGCAAAGCAGTTGTTATAGGAGTTTACGGTGCAGTGAGTGAGAACACCGTAAGTCAATTAACAAAACTACTAATTTTCCTGCCATAGCTGGTCAATGCTAACAAATTTGTAACCTTGGTTCAATAGCTGAGGAATTAACTCAGCCGTAGTTTCAACCACATCTTGTCCTCCATAATAACCATCATGTAGGACGATCAGGGAACCGTTTTGAACCTGCTTTAGGACTCTCTCCACGATTATACTGACACCAGGACGTTTCCAGTCTTCTGGAACAACACTCCACATTACTGATCTATAGTTCCACTGGTGCAGTATATTCAAGGTTCGGGGCGTAAATAATCCGTTAGGGGGACGAACGTCTTGTACCTTGTCTGGGTGAATCTGACAAGCTTTAGCGATCGCGTCTTGGGTAAGGAGCAAACTCTGCTGAAGGGCATCCCGTTTTAAAAAGGGAAAAGACTGATGGTAATATCCATGAAGTCCTAACCAGTGACCTTGTTGGTAAACTTCTCTGGCGACACTGGGGGCTTGGTTTACGCAAACACCCAACCAGAAAAAACTGGCTCTGACTTGGTAGCGGTCTAAGACTTGCAGTAACTTGGGAGTGTAGTGTGGATGGGGTCCATCATCGAAGGTCAGTGCGATCGCAGGTGAATCCCTTGCTCCTGACCACAGGCAATTGGGAAAGGCAGGTTTGATAATTTGGTACAGAATAGGGTAGAGGGGAGCAAATTGCATTTAGTCGTAAGTTTGGATGGGGTGGAGTGAATTTGACTAGTTTCCATGTCCTACTTGATCGCATTTTGCGGCGTCGCCAGATTATCTTGATGTTGATCGGCTTTTGTGTAGCAGTAGTGCTTAGCAGTTGTAACACTGTGATTATTACTGAGTATGAAGCTACAGCACTGACCACCTTAACCTGGCGAGTTGAGTATTCTATTAATTCAACAACTGATAGAGATCCCGATGTTGAGGAGTTTGCTTCCAAGTCCGTAGTCAACCGCAATGGTGAGAAACCAGAAGGTGCTGTAACAGGACCTGATGACAAGGGCTTATGGTGGCCAGTTGTCCCACCAAAACCAACCATTGATGAAGTAGAACAGCGTCAGCCACTTCATCATAAGCCTAGCAAGCCAGAGCTGTTGCGTACAGTTAAATACAATATCACCTATAAAGAGGGGGCACAGACAGTTACACTACCTACTAACTATGACGTTTACCGGCAAGTTGCTAGAGCCTATCCTTACCGGAAACCTCTAAGGCTTACCCTGGGAATCAATGATGCTTCGGTGGAAAAAGCTGATACTAAATGAACTCAAGACCTCCCTTGCGGGTGCGAAGCGTGTGGGGTCTATGGTATAAATTCTTAGTTCAATTGACCCCATCACTCGTGATTATTCTACTCTGACATTAATCACACTGGCGTTGAAGTTATAATCTCTACCTTCTAACTCTACCGGGGTACCAATTTTAATCTTGCTATTGCCCAACACTACTCCATCTTTGGTGATTGTTGCTTTACCACCTAAGGTCAGTAACATATTAATCCCATAAAAGCTAGGTCTGGGATCTGGTAGTTCTTTGATAGAGCCATCTGGTTGTGGCACCAGGACACTTCTACGCAGAATTTTGACAGATTTGACGTCAACCTGACCATAGGGTTGCTTACGAATCACAATATTAGTCTTCTTGGTCTCCTCCAACTGATTGACCAACACATCTGGTTCAAGCAAGCTTAACCCCCGGACAATGATATCTACTTCTACTGGTTTGGTGCTATTGAGTTGGGCAACGGAACCAGACTCACCAGGAAAGAAGAAAATTCCTACAACTACCAACAAAATCACCAAGGCAGCACCGAAGTCGATAATGCTCACCTTGCCAAACAAACGTCCTTTAGAATCTACAATAGCCATAAACTTGCTTAGGTGTTTTTGCGAAAATTGTATAGTGTTAAAGATAACTCCTTAAGGTTCGCTGGCTCTAGGTTGAATGGCTAAGGGGTTTCTAACCTAGTTATCAAGGGCTATTCTTAAAGCAAATCGGCTGTTAACTGCTTTTGATGTACCTAATACCTCATAACTAATACCTATAATACGAGTTATCCATAACTGGTGAGTGAGAATAACAAACACCAGGTTCGTCTGTGGAACATATTACCCTATTTGGGGTTCAACCATAACGAGGAATTTTACTGGTTAGTAATTATGGCAGACAACTCCTAGTAGAGAGTTGACTTATGATGCTAAAGACAAGGCTTGTCTACAGCAAGTCATGGCTGCAAACCCTTTTTAGCAACAAATAGCTAAAATAATCTCTTTTGGATTTAATAATTCATAATTTTGCTATGTTAAGCAATATATTATCGATTTACTCCCGTTATCGACGTCGTTTGTTGTATCCGTTAATCAGCATGCTTCTATCCCTGAGTCTGGTGGTGGGAACAGCTCAGGTTGCCCAAGGGGTTCCCTGGTTAGAGCTGCTATTGCGTGGTATTCAGATTATCCAGTTATCTAATATGTCTGATCAACAGGAAGTCCAAATTGGTCAGCAAATTAATCAGCAACTTGTTAGCAAGCAATTTAAGCTCTATCGCAATCGGGAAATTAATCGCTATGTTGATCAAATTGGTCAGCGACTAGCTAAAAGCAGCGAACGCCCAAATATTAACTATACATTCCAGGTGGTCGATGATGCTAATATTAATGCTTTTGCTACTATGGGAGGATTTGTTTATATTAACACGGGTTTAATCGCAGCAGCAGACAATGAAGCTCAACTGGCAAGTGTGATAGCTCATGAGATTGGTCATATTGTAGCTCGTCATAGTATCCAGCAAATTAGGCAAGCCGCGATCGCTAGAGGTTTAGCAGAAGCGGCTGGAGTTGATAGCAGCACGATGGTTAATCTGGGCGTGGAATTCGCACTACGTCGTCCCAACAGTCGTCAGCATGAATTTGAAGCTGATGAACTAGGTATCAAGAACTTAAAACAAGCAGGCTATGCTCCGATAGGATCAGTAGACTTTATGAAAAAACTCCTCAAGCAAAGAGGCTCTATTCCAGGGTTTTTGAGTACTCATCCGTCAACAGCAGACCGAATTGATTCCTTGGAGCAGTCTATCGATTCAAATAGTGCTTATGTTGGTGATGGATTAAACAATCGGGCTTACAAAAACAAAACTCGTGTAGTCCGCAACCAGAAAAAAGCTGCCCTCAAAAGGACAACAGGTCGTCGAGGGCGAGTGCTCAGATAAGCACAGCTAGCTCAAGAGCAGAAAGCTTGATCAATAGTCTTTTTGTTAACCTATATCACCTTCACGAGGTACTCAATACTTGACGTCGGCATATTTTACTAGGTTCTATCTTGGTCACGGCTTCTTCCAAGGGGAATTGGCGAACATCACCCCGAAAGACGTTAACTTGATAAACAAGATTATTGGTAATGTCTAGACCTGTCATCCAACCACTTTTCGGATGATAAGCACCAGTGTCTATATCTAGCCAACCACAACCTTGGGCTATGGTACCGGGAGCCACTCCTGGTAAGGTGAAAGTCATGGTGTGACCCGTGATGATCAGCTTGTCGAGAAAGTAAGGTTCACGCATACTGTGAAATTCATCCCGAATCCAACAAAATTGCTCAACGGTTTGCTCCTCAATGGTCATGCGAGGATTAACCCCGGCATGAACTAGCCAGGTATCTCCTAAATCAATGTAGGTTGGCAGTGTTTTGATCCAATCTAGGTGATCTTGGCAGACTTTTCCACCATAGCTGTTGATAGTACTTTCACCACCACTATAGAGCCAGGCTTGTCGTGTTGAGTTAGGTACTAAATTGTTACCGATAATTTCTAGTAACATCAGCTCATGATTACCTAATAAACAGGGGTGAGCGTTTTGCTTGACAAATTCGACAACCTGAGAACTCATTGGTCCTCGATCAATCAAGTCTCCAAGAAAATAAACGGTGTCGTCACTAGTGGGTGCGATCGCATCCAATAAGGCCATAAGAGAATTATAGTGACCATGAACGTCACCGATAACAATACGACGGTGTGTCATTACTTTACTTATCCAAATCTAATTTCGTTAAATATCAGGTAGACCCCTTCATATAAAATTTAAGGTTAATGGCTTTAGGCATCAGAGTTCTAGGTTAAATGGCTAAGCGGTTGCGGTTTATGACCAGCCTATGAAGCACACCTCCTCAAGCACAGAGGCTATCAACTGCTTTTGTTGTACCTAATACCTAATACCATTAGCCTCATACCTATTTATAGATATATGCACCAATTCTTTCAGAGTGGTCTTCCTTTTAAGGTATTTGCTATTCCTGAATAGAGTCGTTAAGTGTAATAGTTTGAGGAATAGGCTCAAGTAGCTAGTTTAACTTGTCTTATAAGTGTCTATGCGTAGTGTCTATGTAAATTTATCATGAACTACCCGGATTGGCTACGGGTAAGTCGGGGTTTGAGACCCAACTTGTTGCTACAAAAGCGGGTATTGAACCAATTTTTTGACGAGATTACACCTGCACCTTAACAAGACGGGGATTGACACGATTCAGTTAAAATTAATAGTATCGTCTACCGATACCAAAGCCTGTCTGCAATGAACAAGCCAACTACTTTGATTTGAACAAAAACTGTGTCTTCTTCTGGTCTGCCTTTGATTAATACCCTCAAACACCCTACTAGCCAGGCTTGGATCGAGCAAGCCCTTGGGCACCTTGATGTTATTTTACTCGACCATTCCCATTGTGAACGTAAAGCAGCTGGAGTAGCACTGAATTTAATGTTTCGCTACCCATCCTACAGTAAACTTGTGCGTCAGCTGACGGTCATTGCCCGTGAGGAACTAGAACATTTCGAGCAAGTTAACCAGTGGCTAGAAAGACGTAGCATTCCCTTAGGTCCCCTTTCTTCACCACCCTATGGAGCTGGATTGAAAGCTCAGATTCGCCGAAACGAACCAGAACGGTTGTTGGATTCTTTACTAGTTGCTGGACTGATCGAGGCTCGTTCTCACGAACGTTTGGGATTACTAGCAACTCACTGTTGTGATCCATTTTTAGCAAAATTTTATCGTAGCTTGATGGCATCTGAGGCTCGTCACTATGGTATTTACTGGGTACTGGCTGATACCTATTTTGAGCGAGTACTGGTAGCTCAGCGGTTGGATGAGTTAGCCGTTAAAGAAAGTGAGTTACTGGTTACCCTTTACCCAGAACCAAGAATTCATAGTTAGCAGCCAATATCCTCAAAGAAGCAGTCACACTATACCACAGCAACAGCTATCAAGCAGAAACTGGTGTGGAAACCAATCGGTGCGTTCGCGTAGCGGCGACCTAGGAGCATCGCGTTTAAGTTAAGTCATTGGTTTGCGCTTGATCAAAAATGCTCTCAAGCCAGCTGCCTGAGCACCTTGATAGTCTTCTTTAAAACTATCACCAATATGAAAAGCCTCCTGAGCACTACAGTGATGTTTTTGTAAAGCAGCAGCAAAAATCTGTGGATCAGGCTTGGCAAAGCCAGTTTGGGTAGAAATTGTGATGGAGGAGAAAAATTCTTCTAATTTTAGAGCTTTTAAGACAAGATGGAGACGGGAATCAAAATTTGATACGACACCCAACTCAATACCAATATGCTGCCATGCTTTCAGAGCTGGGATAACATCCGGATAAATTAACCAAGGTTGACCAGTGGCAAAGTGGGCATAGAGTTCGTCAAAAAAATCAATGAAATCGGTGAACTGGTCAAGTACACCAACTTGTTCAAAGGTGCGGGAGGCAATCACCCACCACCATTCAAATTCTCGCTGGGGAATTTCTTCAGGATCTGTTTCTGGAAAAACCGCTGGTTCTGCTGAGGCGAAGGCTTTGACAAAGGCTTTGTCCAAAGCTGAAGCAGGTACTGTAACCCCAAATTGATTAGCGATCGCACTATAAACTTCCCCTACACTCCCTTGAACACCAAATAGTGTACCGACAGCATCTAGAAAAATTACTCGCGGTTTTTCCATGGTTAATGGTTAATTGTTAATGGTTAATTGTTCATTTAATTTCAATTTTCCATTTTCCTGTATGTATGCCGATACTTTTTAGCTACCAAAACCTACCAAAGGCAAATTCTGGCTCGCCAATGCAAGATGCAATAGCATCCAGGGGGTATCTCCGCGCTTCTCTGACGGAATATCCCGCGAGCGCCATAAAAATGTCAAAAAAGTCTAACACCGGGATCTAAGTGCAACTACTAAACCCTTGGTTTTCGGCTTTAATTTAAGTTACATAATAATCCCTGTCGGTGTTACCATAATTTAAGTTTAACAAATAATAAGAGTTTTTGGTAGACTCTGCGACATTTTCTTGTGCTGTTTACTAACCTTTATGTTCCAGACAGCAGATCAGTTAATGGTCGAGTAATCCAGTTCATGCCAACTTTCAGTTGGTGCTCTATAGTTGGCATCCGATAAAGATAGGCAAGTCGCCGCACTATGTGGGCTAAAGGACCATCCAGCTTGACACCTAAACCAGTAAGAGTTGCATTGTCTTTCCCCAAAGTCATCATCTCTCCCAACTGCTGGTAACGGAAGGGGAGCAGGGGACGCCCAGTTAAAGAAGCCCAGACATTCCAACCCACATAATCAGCTTGCTGAAAAGCGGATTGAGCTGTATTGGGAACTGGTTGATTATCAGCATCTCGGCAATCGGCTAGATCACCTAGGGCAAAAATTTCGGGATGGTCAACCGCTTGTAACCTTTGGCTGGTGATCAGCTGACCACGGTGGTTTTGTTTGAGCGGAAGCGATCGCACAACTGGTGTGACTCTTGTGCCTACTGTCCACAGCACCAAATCTACGGGGATAGTATCAACCTGTCCTTTATACAACAGAGAAATGGTGTCAGCTCCAATGGACTCAACACTGGTTTCCAAATCAATCCAGACCTTCTGTTCATTCAAAGCTTTGCGTGCTGCCTCTCGGTTAAAGTCGGTCGATGTTCTTAGAATCACATCACCGAGTTCAATCAACCGCAACCTTCCGCGCTCTCCCAACCGTTCGGCTAGATGGCAAGCTAGTTCCACACCAGAGTAACCTGCACCAACTATAGCGAGCCGGATTTTATCTGTATCGGATTCTTCCAAAATCCGTAGCCGTTCTTCTAGGTGATAGGCATCAGTGATAGTTCGGAATGGGATAGCATACTCAGCCACCCCAGGCACCTGCTCTAGGGGGGTTTCTCCACCTAGGGCTAACACCAGGCGATCATAGGTCAATTCCACTCCAGTCTCTAGCTGTACCCGCTGCTGTTCTACATCAATGCCTGATACCGCTGCCTGAGTAAAGCGTACACCTGTGTTTGCTAACAATTCTTCATAGGGTGGAGCAATTTCCCAGGTTTGTAGTTCACTAGTCATCAGTTCATACAACAGCGGTGAAAATAAGAACCGATCATTTTGATCAACCAAGACAATTTCTGGTTGTTGGGGCTTTTCCCAAGGCAGCTGGCTTAAGCGTAGGGCTGTATAGAGACCCCCAAAGCCTCCACCGAGAATGCAGATTCGGGCTGGTTGTTTAGTCATGGTTGATTGAATCGGGGATGTCCTATTAGGGGAACTTCTTTTAGGATAGCAAGGCTATTACAACAGGGTAGCTGGGTTTCGCCTCCCCCACAGTTAATACCAATTCTTCAAAGTAGGACTACAAATGCAGATGGAGAGATCGGGAGTGTTGCGAGTGTCACGAGTGTTGCGAATGTCGGTAGATGGCCAAATTAAATTGATCTATAGCCCTAATGCGCCAGAATTGGGATATAAGCGTGAAAATGATTTCAATTTTTATTTTCTAGTTTCTATTTTTCAACTCTTTTATCCTGATCAACCACGCTCTACCTTGAATATGGATTGATGTAACTGTTGCTTTAGACAACAGCTAGAAGCATTGTTTTGAGCGAAGCCAAATGAAAAGTTTTCAACACTATCTAGCTCCTGTTGCGATTGCAGCAATTGTCGTTGGTTTCAGTAGCTATGGTTTGGTGAGTGATAACAATCCTGGTTCCCAGAAAACTCCTGTAGGGAATCTATCTCCTGAACCAGCCACCGAGGCTAGCTCTACCACTGGTGTAGCAACCTCTAATACTACTCTACCTAAGATTACTGTACCTACGGAAGAAACTCAACCAGGAACCAAGGTTGGTAAGGTCGCGCTTAAGGCTACAGTCAGCCAAGGTAATAATAATAGCAATCGAGCTAACCCAGTAATTCTTAATGTCTATCGGGCTGACAGTCAGTGTCAGTCTCTGGTGTCTGAACAGGTAGCTGTACCAGTAGGAAATCCAGTTAATACAGTTATAGGAAAAGTTTTAGAGACTGGTAACTCCAGTGACTTTAATGTATCGGGATACCGCGTGAAGGTCAATGCCAATACTGGTGTAGCTACCGTCGATTTGCGCCTATCACCAGATTCCCAGCGGCAGTTTATCTCCCTCTCCACTTGTGAGCAATTTGCCCTTTTCGGTAGTTTGCGTAAAACTCTTACCGCTAACTCTGAGTTAAATATTAAAGATGTTCGATTCACAGAGCAAGGAGAAGATATCTATCTTTGAAGTGTTCGATAAAACTTACAAAACACATCAGTTTGTAACCATTTCAGAGGCAAACCCCATCTAAATTACAAAACCCTGATCCAGTAAGGATTTCATCAATTGATTAAAAACCAGACTCGATTGCTGAAATCCTCACCCCGCCAGCATGTACAAAAATAAGATGCGATAGCCGCAGCCCTGTCGGATCATCCCACGCCGACGCTACTGATTTCGGACGTGGGATGAATTGCGGCGGAAGCTAACGATTGACACTCCCATAACTAAATCAAAGATTATAGTGAGGGATTCTTAAGAGTTTTTACACCCTTAACGGCTGAGCCAAACAGCCTAATGACCCTCCAATAAAGTTATTGGGCTTACTTTTAGATTCTTGGCTTATGCTTCTAGCAGAGGCTTTTCAGCTTGCGCACAAACCGCTACTCTTTTCGACCTAGGAGACGCTACGCGAACGAGCGCATTAATTTTTCTATTCTAGCTCAAATTATCAAGGAAACGCAATAGTTCTAGCGGGACTTAAACAAGTTTCAAGCCCAAATCAAGCCAAACCTGGCTTTATGAGCGGCGAATACGTCCGTGTTTTGGTTTAGCCAAGCAGCAAAACGATAAGATATCCCTGTACGAAACGCTTCTAAAGCTTCAGTAAAAGTCTCCAAACGTTGATTCGCCCATCTTCGTCTCAATCCACCTGTTAAGCAGGGTAATCGCATTTTGTTTGGTATAAATTGTACTTGACAAAAAGCGGGATATGTAGATTAAGGGGTTTTGCCGTTCCATGTGTCTCACAGACACCCCAGCGGTTAACCTAAGGATCAGCAACAATTTTGATTTCCCGGTAAGGTTCCATGACAAAAGGTTTTAACCAGCCCGTTCTTAAACCTCAGCAGGAGCGCGAGGCTCAGATCCTCAAAAAGAGTGTGCTCAATCATTTTCAGGATCTCGAGGATCCCCGGGTAGGCCGCAGAAGCGACCACAATCTGGTGGCAATTGTCACCATTGCAATTTTGGCTGTGATTGCGGGAGCCGATGGGTTTGTGGCCATTGAAACCTACGGTAAAGCTAAGCAAAAGTGGCTGGAGACATTTTTCGACTTACCCCATGGGATACCATCCCACGATACCTTTGGTCGGGTGTTTAGCCTTCTTGATCCCACCGAACTTGAAACCGGCTTCCTGAGTTGGGTGGACAGTATCACCCAGAGCTTAGATATTGAACTCATTCATATTGATTCTTGACGACCAAAGGTTCCTATGATCGCCAGAAGCACCTCAAAGCGCTGCACAGCGTGAGTGCCTGGAGCAGTGAACATGGGCTGATGTTGGCACAAAAAAAAGTCGAGAGCCAATCGAATGAAATCACTGCGGTTCCACTGTTGTTGAAGTTGCTTAACCTCAAAGGAGCGATTGGCCGTAGGCCACGCTGCGCGAACGTGACTCTTGATGCGATGGGCACCCAAATTGACATTGCACGACAAATTAAGGAAGCCGGTGGGGACTATGTCTTAGCCCTCAAGGGCAACCAGGGCAAGCAAAGCGGCGGAGGTGGAAGCCTGGTTTGTCCAGGCCCAAGACCAGAACTGGCAGGGGATTGAATTGAGTTACCATCAAACGGTTGAGGCTGGGCATCATCGCAGAGAAACCCGTCAGGTGTGGGCGGTGCCTGTGAGCCAACTCCCCCTGTTGCATCGCCAAACACAATGGCAGGGTTTAACCAGTGTGGTGATGGTCAGGCGAAGGCGGTATTTATGGAACAAAACCACGATCCAGACTCAGTTTTACCTGAGTACCCTGGCGGCGGATGGCTCGCAGCACAACCGTGTGATTCGCTCCCATTGGGGTGTTGAAAACAGTCTACATTGGGTACTTGATGTCACTTTCAATGAAGATTCCAGTCGGGTTCGCCAGGGCTATGCTGCTGAAAATCTCGGGCTGCTACGCCGCCTGAGTGTTAATCTACTCAAGCGCGAACCCTCCCACCAGAGTCTGAAGATGAAGCGCTACAAAGCAGGGATGGATAATGACTTCATGATCAAAATCCTGGCTGCCAGTGCCGCAGAGGGATAATTTGGCATCAGTCCAAGATTGTTGACGACCCATCGAAGAAGGTGATCGACTGAATCTATTAATTGAACCGGCGTTAGGTTCCAGGAGCCTTCACTGATAGGACTGGTACACATAAACCAGAGCCTAAAACGTTTCTGAGGGAACAATCTCAATTGTACATTCAAATTTTAGACCAGGGTATGGTAATTTCATAACTCAACTAAGATGCGATTACCCTGTGAGTTTTATCCCTTTTACCCATAGCCTTTCGCCTATAAAGGCTTCTTTATTCTAAGGTTTCATCTCCGGCCTTATTTCAGATAACTTAAAAATATTACCCATAACCTGTCCCTATAAAGGCGACCC